>NZ_JAHBAY010000022.1 GCF_018499875.1 Kineosporia corallincola
CCCTCCTCGTCTCGCTACGGGAAACCGCTGGATGCTCAGGCGGTGACGTACCGGTTGACCGGGACCGGCAGGCCGAGACGCTCGCGCAGCGTCAGCCCCGGCGGTGTCTCCGGTACCAGCGGGGCCAGCAGCGGCAGGTCGACGGCCTGCTCGGCCGGCAGCAGGCGCACGCCGTCGACCGAGCGGTGCAGGTCGGCGAGCAGGTCGCCCAGGGCCTGGACCGAGCCCACGTGCCGCAGCCGGTCGCTCGTCCAGGGGACGCCGTCGTCGAGGCGGGCCAGGCGCTCGCCCGCCGGCTCACGGGGCGTGTCGAGGACGACCTCCAGATCGGCGAACACCAGCTGCTCGCGCCCGGAACGGCGTGGTTCGCGAGTCAGGACGACATCGGCGTGCTCGTCCACCCCGAGGTGCTCGGGCGCGATCACGACGACCTGCCCCTGCGGGGGCCGGGGCGTGATGAGCGGCCCCTTCACGCTGAAGGTGGCTCCGGTGAAGTCGATGTGGTGAACGCGCGCGGCATCGAGGTAGCGGCCGGTGGTCACCTCGCGGATCACGGCGTCGTCCTCCCAGGAGTCCCACAACGACCGCGCCGTGACGATGACGTCCGCGACTTCGTCGCGGTGGGCGTCCTCGGGCAGTGCGGCTGCACCGACCGTGGCGAGGGCCGCCGGGTCACTGGCCGCCCCGACCAGCCAGGCGGCCCGGCCGTGACTCGCATGGTCCAGGCTGGCCAGCTGGGTGGCCAGGTGGAACGGCTCGGTGACGCTGGTGTGCAGCACCGGGGCAAGGCCGATCCGGCCGGTCACGGTGGACGCGAACGCGGCCCGGGTGCCCGCCTCCAGCCGGGCGGTGACCGCACCCGGTGGCGGGACCGGGGCGTCGTCGAAGGTGGCCAGCACGAAACCGATGTCCTCGGCCAGGTGGACGGCCTGGCGCAGCGCGACGGCCGAGAACCCTCCGTCGGCGGCCGGGTGGGCACCGCCGCCGTCGAGGTCGACGGCCAGGAAGAGGGGACGTCCGTGGGTCATCGCTTCTTCCTCCTCCCGACGCCCCGAACGTCCCGGGCGTCCTGGCTGTCGGGTGCATCGAGAGGGCTGTGCGGCCGGGCGCCCCGCCGCTCGGCGACGTCCGCGGTGACCGCCCGCATCACGTCACCGGACCCGAAGAGGGCAATGTCCTCGTCGTACCCGAGGTACGCGGACGGCACGCTCACGACGGGCTTCCTGCGCCAGGAGCTCACCGGGTGCCCCGGTGCACGACGTCTTCCAGCGGGCGGCGGTCCGGCGGCACCGGCGCGACCGGCTGATCGGTGTAGCTGTGGACGTTGCGCCGTGGGGTCAGCGCTTCCCAGGTCTCGGCCATGCGGGTTATTGTCTATCGAATTAATAGAGTTTGCTAGAGGGAGGACGCCTTGGCGTCACCGGTTTCCGAGATCACCGAACTCATCGGCGACACGCCCCTTCTCGAGCTCCGTCGCTCCACGGCCCGACGCGGGCCGGGCGCCTAGGTACTGGCCGAGCCGCAGACGCACAACCCGGTCGGCTCGGTGAAGGACCGCATCGCCTGGGCCGTCATCCGCGACGCCGAGGAACGGGGCGTGCTCGCGGCGGGCGGCTCGATCGTCGACCTCAGCAGCGGCAACACCGGTATCGGACGGCGTGGTCGACGAGTACGTCGCCCTGGAGACCACCGACGCGTTCGTCACCTCCCGGACCCCTTGCCCTGTGCGCATTTTCGTCACCCGGGCAAAGGTCCTCCCGGTCATCAGAGGTACGGTGCAAGGATCCCGACCAGTCCTGTCAGGAATACCGTCGGCCCCCGAGCCGCTGATCCGGCATGTCTGATTCCCTGGTCCTCGGCGTGCTCGCCCGGATTTATGTCGACGACCTCGACCTGGCCCTGCCTCTCTACCGAAGTCTCTCGGGCGGCGCCGAACCGCACCGCTTCACCTTCCGCGACCTGAGCCTGGCCCTGGTCGGTCAGTTCCTGCTCATCCAGGGCGCCGACGACGAGATTCGTTCGCGCGCCGCCACGGTGAGCGTTCGCGACGTCGAGGCCGTGGCCCGGGCTGCGCGGCGTCACCGCGTCGCTGGCCGGCAGCTCCTGCTCACCATGGCGCACCGGGAGTCCGAGCGGGCCAGGCCGCAGCCCTGTTCGCCGTCACCAACATCGACGACATCCTCATCCTGGCTCTGTTCTTCGCCCAGGGCCCCGGCCGGGTGCGGGCGATCGCCCTGGGCCAGTACCTCGGGTTCGCCGGCATCCTGGCCGCCGCGGTGGCGGCCTCGGCCGGGGCCGGGTTCCTGCCGGACGACGCCGTCCCCTACCTCGGGCTGCTGCCTCTGGCCCTCGGCGTCCGGGCCGCGGTGCAGGGCTGGCGGCACCGCCACGACCCGGACGAGGAGCGGGAGAACTCCGGCGGCGGCCCCGGAAGCCTGGAGGTCGCGGGCGTCACCTTCGCCAACGGTGGTGACAACATCGGCGTCTACGTGCCGGTTTTCGCCACCGCGGGCGTCGGCGGCACGAGCGTGTACATCGCCGTGTTCCTGGTGCTGGTGGCCGTCTGGATCGCCGCGGGCCGCTGGTTCGCGACCCGGCCCGCCGTCGCCGCCGCCCTGTCCCGGTGGGGCCATCTGCTGCTTCCCCTGGTCCTGATCGGTATCGGGCTGCTCATCCTGGTCGAGGGCGGCGCCTTCGGCCTATGACGGGCGAACCGCTCATCAGGCACAAACACGCCAGGCGTGTCACTGTGTGGTGCAATCGTCACTGATCTTGACCGGAGGCACCTGCATGACCCCCAGCCACAGACGCCTGGCCGCCCTCGCGGGAAGCGCCGCCCTCCTGACCGTGAGCCTGACACCGGTCTGGTCCGGCGCCGCGCAGGCGGCCGACGGCACGGCCACCGCCGCGGTGACCGACGACGGTGACGCGCTCGGCCTTTTCCAGTACACCGGAGGGCCCGGCAAGAACGACGCCGACATCAGCATGGCGATCGCCACCGACTGGGAGTCGGTCGTCTTCCTGGTGGACGACGTGGTGGAGATCGAGGCCGGGTACAACTGTGTGCACCCCACCACGGACGATTTGACCCAGGTGGCGTGCGTGATCGACTACGAGGAGGCCGCCGGCAGCCCGCAGGGCCGGATCGAGCTGGGCGAGGGCGACGACACCCTGCGCTTCACCAACCTGACCACCCGCTACTCCCCCGTGGTCGACCTCGGGGCCGGCGACGACACCTACGTGACCACCCGCACGGACACCTTCGACGCCTACCTGATGGCCGGGGACGGCGACGACACCCTGACCGTCGGCAAGGAGTCGCAGGCCTGGGGCGGCAGCGGTGACGACGAGATCACCGTCATCGGGCGCGCTCTCGCGGTGTACGGCGACGACGGCAACGACCTGATCAACGGCGGCCCGGACGACGACCAGCTGTGGGGCAACGCCGGCGACGACATCATCTACGGCAACGACGGGGACGACAACATCACCGGCGGCACCGGAAACGACCAGCTGTACGGCGGCCGCCACAACGACAACATCCAGGGAAACAGCGGCAACGACGTCATTTACGGCAACAGCGGGGACGACTACATCTCCGGCGGGCCGGGTGACGACACGATCTCCGGCGGGACGGGGACGAACACCATCAAGGACTGACGGCTGTTGCTCCTGCCCGCGTCGTGGCGCGGGCAGGAGCAGACGGTCGACGCGCTACTCGGGACGCAGGAGCCGGCCGGCCCGTGCCTCCAGATACGCGATGCCCATCAGTTCGCCGTCCACCGCCCCGAATTCCCGCAGGGCGCGGGCGTGCTGGTCGGCCACCAGGGCCGAGAGGTCGAACGGCAGGCCGTGCCCGGCGGCCAGGGCCCGCAGCGAGTCCAGTTCTTCCACCACGCGGTCGAGGCCGAAGCTGGTCAGGTAGTCGCCGGTGAACAGGGCCGGTAGGTACTGGGAGACGAAGGCCGACCCGGCAGGGCCCTCGGCCAGCACCTGGCTCACCGCGGTCAGATTCAGCCCCTCGGCCTGGGCCAGCAGGAGCGCCTCGCCGACCGCCAGAGCCTGGCCGAACCACAGCAGATTCACCAGCAGCTTGGCCACCTGCCCGGCCCCGGCGTCGCCCAGGTGCCTGATCCGCTGCGCCAGCGGCTCCAGTACCGGCCGGGCCGCCTCCAGCGTGGCCCGCTCGCCGCCGACGAACAGTGTCAGCGTGCCACTCTCGGCCGCCGGAACCCCTCCGCCCATCGCGGCGTCCAGCACTGCGGCACCCCGTTGCCCGGCCTGCTCCGCCAGCCGCCGCCCCAGCGCCGGGTCGGTGCTGGTCAGGTCCACCCAGATCCGGCCGGACAGCCGGTCCAGGAGGTTCTCGCTCATCAGTTGCTCGAGCTCCGGGCTGCCGGGCAGCACGGTGAGCACGAACTCGGCCCGCTCGACGGCTGCCTCCGGCGAAAGCCCGGTGCGGGCACCGAGATCCGCGGCCAGGGCCAGGCGGGCGGTGGAGACGTCCACGGCCGTGACCGCATGCCCGGCGCTCAGCAGGCGAGCGCAGATCGGCAACCCCATCCGGCCGATCCCGACCACGGTGACAACCGCCATGGCCGCAGGATATCGACCTCAGGTGAAGGTGAGCACCAGCAGCACGACGTTCAGGGCCACGATCAGCGCGCACGCGGCCGTGGCCGCCACCACCGTCAGCGGCGCGTTCCGGGAGTCCCCCATCACCGAGGCGCGAGAGGTCAGCACCAGCAACGGGATCAGGGCGAACGGGATGCCGAACGACAGCACGACCTGCGAATGGATCAGGGCCACGGTCGGATCGACCCCGGCGGCGAGCACCACGACCGCCGGCAGGGCCGTGACCGCCCGCCGGGCCAGCACCGGAACCTGCTGCCGCAGAAGCCCTCCCATGATCACCGCGCCCGCGTAGGAGCCGACCGCGGTGGAGGCGAAGCCGGAGAACAGCAGCGCCACGGCGAACAGCAGGGCCACCGGCGATCCCAGGGTGTGCCCGAGCGCGGCGTGGACGCCCTGGATCGAGTCCACGTTCTGTGCTCCCCCGAGCGCCCCCGCCCCGAGCAGGAGCAGCGCCAGGTTCACCGCCCCGGCCGCCAGCAGTGCCACCGCCACGTCGGAGCGGGTGGCCCGCAGCAGGTGCGGCAGCCGCGCGGCGGGCACCCGGCCGCGACGCTCGCTGGCCAGGGCGGAATGGGCGTAGATGGCGTGCGGCATCACCGTGGCCCCGAGCATACCGACGGCCAGCAGCAGGCTTTCGCTCCCCGCCAGTCCCGGGACGAGGCCGGCGGCGACCTCACCGGCCGGGGGCGGCTGGATCAGCAGCCCGGCCGTGAAACCGGTGAACACCACGAGCAGCATGGCCACGACGACCCGTTCGAACGTGCGGATGCCGCCCCGTTGCCCGGCGCCGAGCACGAGCAGCGACACCGCGGTCGTGATCAGGGCCCCGGCCAGGACCGGCAGGCCGAACAGGATGTTGAGAGCCAGTGCGCCGCCGACGATCTCGGCCAGGTCGGTGGCCATGGCCACCAGCTCGGCCTGGAGCCAGTAGGCGATGCGCGCCCGGCGGGACAGGCGCTCACGCAGCAGCTCGGGCAGCGAGAGGCCGGTGACGATGCCGAGTTTGGCCGAGAGGAATTGCAGCAGGGCGGCAATCAGGTTGGCCCCGACGACCACCCAGACCAGCAGGTACCCGTACCGGGCGCCGGCCGCCGTGTTCGTGGCCACGTTGCCCGGGTCGACGTATGCCGCGGCCGCGACCAGCGCGGGCCCCATCAGGACCGCGACCCCGCGCCAGCTGGTGGTGCGGGTGCGAACAGCTGTGGCGAGCGCGTTCACGAGTACCTTCCGTCACGACCTGTGCGTCAGAGAGAAATTGAGGACGGCGCCAGGTTCCCATGATCTGACGCCGTCCTCGTCGGTCCTGCGCGCTAAGCCGACGCGCAGGAGTCTTCTTCAGGCCGCACGGACCGATGCCTCCAGCTGGAGGCAGAGCTGGCGAAGCGTGGTCTGGACGTCGTCGCCGGTGCGTTCCCGGTGCAGCTGGAAGAGCATGTCGGCCAGCAGCAGGGCGCCCTGACCGAGCATCCCGTCTGCCTGGAGCGTGCCGAGAAGCTGTGCGGCGTCGGCCTTGTCACCACGGTCGCGGGCGGCGATCACGCCCGCGACCCGCTGGGCCGCATCGACGAGTTCCAGCAGCTGGGCCCGGTGGTCGTGCGGCCCCGGGGTCACGGGACGAGCAGACCGTCGGTCTGGCTGCGGGCCCGCTCGAACCGGGACTGGACGTCGGCCCAGTTGACGATGTTCCACCAGTTCTTCACGTAACTGGCCTTGTCGCTGGTGTATTGAAGGTAGAAGGCGTGCTCCCACATGTCCAGCATCAGCAGCGGCACCTGGCAGGTGGGAACGTTGCCCTGGTGGTCGTACAGCTGCACGATGTAGAGCCGCTGGGCGATCACGTCGTAGGTCAGGATCGACCAGCCCGAGCCCTGGACGGCCAGGGCGTTGGCGGTGAAGTGGGCCTGGAAGGCGTCGAAGTCGCCGAAGAACTCGTCGATCGCCGCGGCGAGCTCACCGACCGGCTTGTCGCCGCCGTCGGGGCTCATGTTCGGCCAGAACACCGAGTGGTTGACGTGCCCCGCCAGGTGGAAGGCCAGGTTCTTCTCAAGGGCGTTGACGGCACCGAACGACTTCTTCTCCCGGGCCTCGGCGAACTGCTCGATCGCCGTGTTGGCCCCGGTCACATAGGCATTGTGGTGCTTGGAGTGGTGCAGCTCCATGATCTTGCCGGAGATGTACGGCTCCAGGGCCACGTAGTCGTACGGCAGATCCGGGAGCGAGTAGTCGGCCACGCGATCCTCCTATTGCGAAGTATTGGCAATAAGCAACCTAGCGCACGACGGCCGCGATGGGGACCCACGGGCGGGCCGCGCGTCCACCCGGCTCCTGGGTATGGTGATCCCGTTGCTGGTTCCGCGTGCCCGCCAGGTACGCCGGTCGCAAGAGGGAACCCGGTGCGAATCCGGGACTGCCCCGCAGCGGTGAGTGGGAACGACAGCCGTCATGAGCACTGGACGCGACACGTCTGGGAAGCGACGGCCGGTAGGTGTGCTCCGTGCCGGAGCGCGTGCCCGCGAGTCCGAATACCTGCCAGCGATGCCGTCGGCCCACCGGGGCGACGGGTTTCCGGTGACCACGTGGGCAGGTCAGCCAGAGCGGCGGCGCAGGCCGTGGCTCTTTCCTGCCTCGGTTCACCGGAGTGACCGAGCTCGCGAGGAGAGAGCACGTGACCAACAGTCTCAGTGACACTTTCAGTGGTGAACCGTTGCCTGCGACGATCCTGGGGTATCCCCGGACCGGCCGGGACCGGGCGATGAAGAAGGCGATCGAGAGCTACTGGCGGGGTGAGCGGAGCGCCTACCAGGTGCGGCGCACGCTCGTGGCCGAGCGCCGGGCGGTGTTCGAGACCCTGCGTGAGGCCGGGCTCAGCAGCGTCCCGTGCAACGACTTCTCCCTGTACGACCAGATGCTCGACACCCTGGTCATGGTGGGCGCCGTGCCCGAGCGGCACCAGGGCCTGTTCGCCGGCGAGAACGCGGATCTGGAAACCTATTTCGCGATGGCCCGGGGAACCGCCGAGGTGGCGCCGCTGGAGATGACCAAGTGGTTCGACACGAACTACCACTACCTGGTGCCCGAGCTCGGCCCGGACACGACGTTCGCCCTGCATCCGGACCAGCCGGTGGCCGAGTACCGGCAGGCCCGCACCCTGGGCCTTCAGGCCCGTCCGGTGCTGATCGGGCCGGTGACGTTCCTGCGCCTGGCCAAGCCCGCTCCCGGCGTGGATCCCGGATTCGATCCGATGTCGCTGCTGGAGCGTCTGCTGCCGGTCTACGAGCAGATGCTCACCCGGCTCGCCGCCGAGGGTGTGGCCTGGGTCCAGCTGGACGAGCCGGCGCTGGTGCAGGACCAGCCGCGGGCCGTGCTGGACGCGACCGCCGTCGCCCTGGCCCGGCTCGGCGGCCTGGCCACCCGGCCGAAGCTGCTGGTCGCCACCTACTTCGGCCCGGCCGGTGAGGCGCTGGCCGTGCTGCGGGAGGCCCCGGTGGACGGGGTGGGCCTGGACTTCACCGGCCCGGCCGTCACGAACGCGCGGGATCTGGCCACGATCGGCGGCCTGCCGGGCAAGCGGCTGGTGGCCGGGGTGGTGGACGGGCGCAACGTGTGGGCCGCCGACCTGCGCCGGCAACTGGACCTGCTGACCACGTTGCAGGGCCTCGCCGAGGAGGTCGTGGTCTCGACATCCTGCTCGCTGCTGCACGTTCCGCTGGACCTGGAGGCGGAGACGCAGCTGGACCCGGACCTGCGCCGGTGGTTCGCCTTCGCGCGGCAGAAGACTCGCGAAGTGGTGACGCTGGCGCGGGGAATCACCGCCGGGACCACGACGATCAGGGACGCCCTCCAGGCCAGTGATGCGGTTCTGCGGCACCGGGCCGGATCACCGATCACCCGGGACCCGGCGGTCCGCGACCGCGTCGACGCGGTCACCGCCGCCGACACCCACCGTCCCAGCGCCTATCCCGAACGCGCCGGGGCGCAGGCCCGGCGACTGGCCCTGCCGGCGTTGCCGACGACCACGATCGGCTCGTTCCCGCAGACCCAGGCGCTGCGCTCGGCCCGGGCCCGGTACCGGCGCGGTGAGCTCGACGAGGCCGGGTACGTGCAGCGGATGCGGGCGGAGGTGCAGCACGTGATCCGGTTGCAGGAGGCCCTGGGCCTGGACGTGCTGGTGCACGGCGAACCCGAACGCAACGACATGGTGCAGTACTTCGCCGAGCAGCTGGCCGGTTTCGTGACCACCCGGCACGGATGGGTGCAGTCGTACGGAACCCGCTACGTGCGTCCACCGGTGGTGGTCGGTGACGTCTCGCGCCCCGCACCGATGACCGTGGGGTGGACACGGTACGCGCAGTCGCTCACCGGCAAGCCGGTCAAGGGCATGCTCACCGGCCCGGTGACGATGCTGTGCTGGTCGTTCGTGCGCGACGACCAGCCGCTGGAGGAGACCGCCCAGCAGGTCGCGCTCGCCCTGCGCGACGAGGTGGCCGATCTGGAGGCCGCCGGCACCGCGGTGATCCAGGTGGACGAGCCGGCCCTGCGGGAAGGGCTGCCGCTGCGGGCCGCCGACCGCGCGGCATACCTGGGCTGGGCCACCCGGGCGTTCCGGCTGGCCACCAGCGGTGTGCGGGACGACACCCAGATCCACACCCACATGTGCTACGCCGAGTTCGGCGAGATCCTCTCCGCCGTGGTTGATCTGGACACCGACGTGCTCAGCGTGGAGGCCGCCCGCTCACACATGGCCGTCGCCGGGGATCTGTCCCGGGCCGGGTACCCGTCGGGCGTGGGCCCGGGCGTGTACGACATCCACTCCCCCCGGGTGCCGGGCCGGCCGGAGATCACCGGCCTGCTGCGCCAGGCCCTGGAGCACGTGCCGGCCGGGCGGCTGTGGGTGAACCCGGACTGCGGGCTGAAGACCCGGGACGAACCCGAGGTCAGGGCCTCCCTGGCCAATCTCGTCGCGGCTGCCGGGTCCCTGCGGTGAGGCCGGCGGCCCGGTTCGCCTGACCGGAGACGATCACGGGGCGGCGGGCCGAACCTCATGAGGACGCCCGTCGCCCCGGATGCGTGGAACGGGACGGTTCAGTGGCCGGCATAGCGGGGCCGGTCGGGCATCCGCCCCAGCAGGCGGCGCACCCGGGCCAGGGTGGCCGGGTCCGGCTCCCAGCCGAGATGGTCCAGACCGCCGGGCATTCCGGAGCCGAGGCGGATGATGGCCCGCAAGGTCACGGCGTGGCTCACCTGAGCGGCGGCCGCGTCGTCGGCCCAGGCCTCGGTGATGGCGTGCACCGCCTCGGCCGCGGTGCGGCCCGACGGCACGAACGGCAGAATGCGGCGCCACGCCAGGAATCCGGTGACCAGCAGGTCGTGCCGGTTGTGGGCATGACTGCGCTCGTGGGCGAGGATGGCGCGCAGCTCGGTGTCGTCGGCCAGTTCCAGACAGCCCCGGGTGACCACGACCTTCGGCCGGGCGCCGTCGGGAACGCAGTAGGCGAGCGGTCTTTCGTCGTCCACAATGTACACGCGCAGCTCTGGGTCGTACACCGCGATCACGGCCAGGGCGTCCAGGTGCCGGCGCTGGGCACGCCGCAATGACAGCACGGTGTGGGCCAGCCGGCCCAGCATCCAGGCCAGCAACAGCCCGGCGATCAGCCAGGAGTCGGCCGACAGCGCCGGGATCAGCAGCAGCGTGTAGGCGGTGACCAGGGCGTAGACCACCCAGGTGATCGCGGCGGCCCGGGGTGCGCGGCTGGTCCAGCGGGCCCGGGACAGCAGGTGCGGCACCGGCCAGAGCAGGGCCACGACGATCAGGGGCAGGGCCGCGTGCCCGGCCAGTTCCAGCGTCACGAGCGCCGGAGGCGTCCCCGCAGGGACCTGGCCGGTGCGGGCTTGGCCGAAGCCGGCTCGGGCGGTCCCGATTCGCCGGGCTGCCCGTCGAGTGCCTGGCGCAGTGCGGCGGCGTCGGCCGGGGAGACCGACCGCACGAACATCGACAGGGCGAGATGGTGGTCGGCGCTGTCTTGCAGCACGGCGAGCATGGCGTCGGCGGTGACCTCCTCGCGGCTGCGGGTGGCCCGGTGCCGGAACACCCGCCCGTCGCGCTCGCGTTCGACCATCTTCTTGGCCCGCAGGCGATCGAGGACGGTGTGCACCGTGGTCGGGGCGAGCTCACGCTCGGCGAGCAGGTCGACCACCTCGGGTGCGCTCAGGCCGTCAGGATGGTTCCAGAGGCATTCGAGCACGGCTCTTTCCAGATGGTCGCGCCGGGTCATGACCGTTCTCCTCCCTCGGCTCTCCGCGATGTAGCGGCCATGAGCCTAGCCCTCTTCCCCGGGGACCGGTGCCTCACGACCGCGTCGACGGCCAGGAAGAGCACCACGGCGATGCCGATGGTCGGCATGAACCAGCCGATGGCCGCGGTGAGCGCGAGCGCGAACAGCAGCTGCGCGGGCGGGATCCGGCGCCAGGCACCGGGTTGCGGGGCCGCACCGACGGCCAGCCGGGTGCCGGTGGGCCGGCGCTGCCACCACATCCGGTAGCCCCAGACGATGACGCACAGCAGCCCGATCGCCAGGGCGGCCAGCAGGATCTGGTTGGCCGGCCCGAACAGCAGACCCATGTGGGCGGCGACCCCGAGACGGGTGGCCTGGGCCAGGACCGGCCAGTCGCCGAATCGACTGACGCTCAGCACCTTTTCGCTGCCTCCGGAGACGCCCACCAGCGCTTGGTCGTAGTGCACGGGAATGCTGCGGTCCTTCTCCACGACCAGCCAGCCCTCCCCCGCGGCCTGCGGCGGGGTGAGCCGCAGTGAGTGGTTCAGGCCGGCGCCGTGCGCGGCTGCGAGCACGTCGTCCACTGTTGTGGACTCCTGGCCGGACAGGCCTTCGCCGAGGGTGGCCGAGAGCTGCGGGGAGGTGCTGTCCAGCGCCGCGAGGATCTCGCCGAAGGTGCCGCCCGCCCAGCGCGACCAGGTCAGGCCGGTGACGGACAGGAAGAGCAGGCCGACAGCCAGCCAGGCGCCGACGGTGGCGTGCCAGCCCCGGGTGCGGCGAACGCCCTTGCGGGCCGCCAGGTCCGGGGTCAGGGCTCGGCGCAGGAAGCCCCGCCGGTCGCGGGTGCGGCGGCGTAGCCGCTGCCACCACAGGAACAGGCCGCCGAGCACGACGACCCACAGCCAGCTCGCGGCGGTCTCGCTGTACCAGCGGCCCCCGTCACCCAGCTGGAGGTTGCGGTGGGTGTCGTCGAGCCAGGTGCGCACCGGCGTGTAGCCGAACCAGGTGGTCAGCTCGCCGCGGACCTGCGCGGTGTAGGGGTCGACGTAGACGGTGCGCTGCCGGTCGTCGGTGAGCTCCGGCAGGTCGAACGCGACCTGCGTGGTGTCGTGGGCGGTTTCGGCCGGGACGATCTGGGCCACGACGCCTTCCGGGTGCGCGGCCCGAGCGGCCGCGACCTGCTCGGCGACCGGCAGGGCGGTGCGACCGGCCGGGTCCACGTGCAGCTCACGACCGTAGAGGATGCCGTCCAGTTGCGGGCTGAAGACGTAGGCCAGGCCGGTCAGGGCCGCCACGGCCAGGAACGGGGCGATGAACACACCGGCGTAGAAGTGCACCCGCAGGATCAAAGGGCGCCAGACAGAAGGACTCTGGCCGGCGGCACGCTGCCGTTGCGCTCCGGGCTCGGTCTCCGGGGTGTGGTCGACCTCGATCGGTGGATCGTCCGTCCGGTCGGCGGGCAGGGTCACGGGAGCGCTCCTGTGCAGGTCGGGAAGGCCGTCCGCGACGTCTCTACGTCGCGTAGAACGTCAAGATACACAGACGTCTACGCGGCGTAGAATCACCGGACGGTGGACTTCCCCGGTCCACCGTCCGGCCCGGAGCCCGCGTCATCGGCATCCGCGCCGCACGCCGAGTGCTCTTCTTCCCGGGGCGGAATGCCTTGCCCGGGAGCATGTTCCGTCCTGCCGCCAGCCCGCGAGCGGCGCCTCAGCCGCCCGCCGTCTCGGCGTCACCGGTCAGGTGCACGCCCGCGGCGAACCGGGCGATGGTCGCGTCGTCCCAGTCCAGGTCGTCGGGGAACTGGAACAGCAGGGTTCCGTCGCGCTCCGGCACGAGCAGGCCCGGGGACGCGTCCGGCCCGTACACCGATTCGCCGTCGACGAAGTCGGTGGCGAAGGAGAACCGGGTGCCGGTGACGTCGCCGACCCTCAGCGGGTGGGTGTCGCCGCGATCGGCCGACTCCTCCAGCTCGTTGGCCCGGCTGATCAGGATCTTGCCCTCGTACTCGTCCGGGTCCTGGTCGGCGGCACCGGCCGGCCCGAGCAGCAGGTGGCTCTCGTCCAGGGCCTGCACGTCCCAGCCGGTGGGCACCTGGTCGATGGTGAAGCCCTTCGGCTGGGCACCCTGGTAGGAAGTGAGCACCAGGGACGCCGTCGGCGGGGGCGTGCTGGTGCCGGCCGGCCCGGTGCCCAGCAGGGCGAAGGCCAGCACACCACCGGCGGCGGCCAGTCCGGCCGGGACCAGCGCCCGGCGCCGGGCCACCCGGGCCCGCGCCCGGCGACCGCGCACCAGGTCGGCCTCGACCGTCGAGTCGGAGGGGACGGCGATCCGGTCGGCCGCCTCGTTCATCAGATCGCGCAGGTCAGGCACCGTAGGCTCCAGAGGTGTCGGGCGCGAGCCGGTCGGACATCCGCTCGCGAAGCTTGTCGAGGGCTCGTTTCGCCTGGCTCTTGACCGTGCCGGTGGAACAGGTCAGGGCCTCGGCCGTCTCCTCCACGCTCAGGTCGTGGAAGTAGCGCAGCACCAGCACGGCGCGCATCCGGGGCGGAAGATCGCGCAGCGCCGCGTAGAGGGCCTCCGAGCGCAGGTCCGCGGCGATCTGGTCGTAGGGCAGGTAGACGTTGTCCAGCGCTCCTTCGGGCACCTCGTCGGTGGCGCGTTCCCGGCGCCAGGGCCGGCGCTTCTCGTCGATCAGCGCGTTCACCATGCAGCGCCGCACGTAGGCCGCCGGGTTGCGGGCCTGACGGTACACCGGCCATTTCACGTACAAGGTGGTCAAAGTGGTCTGGGTCAGGTCTTCGGCCAGGTGCCGGTCGCCGGCGGTCAGCAGTACCGCGGTGCGCAACAGGCCGGCCCGGTGGTCACGGACGAAGGCCCGGAACTCGTCGTCCCGTCTGTTCTTCATCGCGGCTCCAGGGTGCTCATACTGGGTACGACGGAATCGGCAGGATCCGGGGTTGCACGGGGGCTCATCCCGTCAGATCGGCACGTGGGCTCCCCGCCCGGAGGTCGTGGACGTCGGGGCACCCGCCTTGGTGGGCAGAATCGTGCCGTTGGGCCGCTTCGCCCTGGTAGGCGGTCAGCCGCCGGCGCCCCGCAGGGACTCCAGCCAGGCCTGGGACTCAGGGGTGGCCGGCGGGTGGGTCTCGGCGTAGGCGAGCACGAAACTCAGGGACGCCGGGTCGGCCAGTTCGGCGAGAACAGCCGCGGTGTCGCCGGATTCGATGATCGTGTAGAGCCGCCGGTGCCGGGCGGCGCGTTCGGTCAGGGTTTCGGACGACGAGCGCGCGGCCCGGTTCAGCTCCATGCACATGCGCAGTTGCAGGGCGATGGCGCGGTAGGCGCCGTCGAGCCGGGAGTGCCCGGCCAGGCCGATGAGGGCGAGGTGGAACCGCGAGGAGTCCTCGGTGGCCAGGTCCTCGCGGCCCTCGGCCGCGTGGCGCTCCCAGACGGTCAGGGCCTCGTGCAGCCGGGCCAGCCGCTCGGGATGCCGGCAGGGCACGCCCAGGTGCACGGCCATGGTCTCGAGAGTGGTGCGCAGCGTGACGATCTCGTACACGTCGTGCAGCGTGAGCACCCGCACCACGGCGCCGCGGCGGGGCACCTGCTCGATCAGCCCTTCCTGGTGCAGGATGCGCAGGGCCTCGCGCAGCGGGGGCCGGCTCACCCCGAGCGTGGCGGTGAGCTGGTTCTCGATCACCCGCTCGCCCTGCGCCAGTTCGCCGCGCAGGATCATGTCGCGCAGCGCCTGCGCGGCGAGGTCGGTCATGCTCGGCGGGTCGCCGATCATGACGTTAGCGCGACGTCCTCGTGCGCTCTCGCTCATCCAGGTCCACTCCAGAAGCCGTGCTGCTCACCGGTGCCCGCCCGTGCGGGAGGACGACGGGACGCCCGGTGCGGGGGTCCGTCACCACGTCGCAGTCGAGGTCGAACACCCCGGCCAGAACCGGGGGCGTGATCACCTCGGCGTGACCGCCGTCCGCGATCACCCTACCGGCACGCATCGCCACCAACCGGTCGGCGTACCGGGCGGCCATGCTGAGGTCGTGCAGCACCATCACCACGGTGGTGCCCGCCTCGGCGTGCAGGGAACGCAGCAGGTCGAGCACCTCGATCTGGTGCACCACGTCGAGGTAGGTGGTGGGCTCGTCGAGCAGCAGCAGGTTCGGCTCCTGGGCCAGGGCCATGGCGATCCAGGCGCGCTGGCGCTGCCCGCCGGACAGCGAGTCCACCTCGCGCGAGGCCAGCTCCAGCAGTCCGCAGCGCTCGAGGGCGGCCAGGCTGATCTCCTCGTCCTTCGCCGACCACTGGTCGTACCAGCGCCGGTGCGGGTCGCGTCCACGGGCCACCAGGTCGAGCACGCTGAGCCCGTCGGGGGCGGTGGGCGACTGGGGCAGCACGCCCATCCGCTGCGCGACCTGCCGGGAGGGCAGCCGGTTGATCGCGGTGCCGTCGAGAGTCACGATGCCGGCATCGGGTTTCAGCAGACGCCCGAGAGTCCGCAGCAGGGTGGACTTCCCGCAGCCGTTGGGGCCGATCACGGCCGTGACGGTGCCGGGGGCGATCTCGATCGCGACGTCGTCCAGGGCGAGGTGACCGTCGTACGAGACGCGCAGTCCCGAGCCGGTGATGGACGAACTCACGACAGCACCCCACGACGGTTGCGGACGATCAGCCAGATCAGGAACGGCGCCCCGACGAAGGCGGTGACGGCGCCGGTCGGGATCTGGATCGGGGCGAAAGCGGTGCGCGCCACCAGATCGGCGCTCACCAGCAGCAGGGCCCCGATGACGGCGGAGGCCGCGAGCGGGGGCCCGGCAGCTCCGGTCGCCAGCCGGGCCAGATGGGGGACGACGAGGGCGACGAAACCGATCGGCCCGGCGACCGCGGTGGTCGCACCGGCCAGGATCACCGCGGTCAGGAGCAGCATCGTCCGGGTGCGGCCGGTCGCCAGCCCCAGGCCGCGGGCCACGTCGACACCCAGGCGCAGGGTGAGCAGGCGCGGTGCGAGCACGGCCAGCGGCAGCGTGACCACGGCCAGGGCGGCGGCCGAGGACCAGACCTCGGGCCAGGAGCGGCCGTTCAGGGTGCCGGTGAGCCAGACGGTGGCACGGGCGGCGTCGTCGATGGTGGCGGCGACCATCAGCCAGCTGACGATGCCGGACAGGAAGGCGGAGACGCCCACCCCGACCAGCAGGGGGCGCAGGCCGTCGGTCCCGGTCGTGCGCAGGACGAGCAGCACCGCCGCGGCGGCGAGGGTGGCCCCGGCCAGCGCGGCGGCCGGGACGCCGATCGAGCGCAGGAGACCGGAGCCGGCCGGGCCGCCGATGACGATGACGGTGACCGCGCCGACGCCGGCGCCGGCGCTGACGCCGAGCAGGTCGGGACTGGCCAGGGCGTTGCGGGCGGTGGCCTGGGTGACGGCGCCGGAGACGCCCAGGGCCGCGCCGACGATCAGGCCGAGCAGTACCCGGGGCAGCCGGATGGTGGTGAGCACCAGCTCTTCCATCGGGTCGCCGCGACCGAGCAGCACGGCCACGACCCGGGCGGGCGGGATGTGGTAGTCGCCGACGCCGGCCGAGATCACCGCCACGGTGAGGGCGGCGAGCGTCGCGAGGGCGATGACGGTCAGGTGCCGTGGTCTCAGGCGGGCGCTCACGCCGAGGAACCGTACGGCGGGTACCCGTGGCCCGGTGCTCATCGTCGTCCTTGGTTGTTGCGTTGGTTCTTGTGGCGCACCACGATCGCGATGAAGGCGGGGGCGCCGAGCACACCCAGCACGACCCCGGCCGGGAGTTCGGCGGGGTGCACGACCAGCCGGCCGATGACGTCCGCGAGCAGCACGAGAACCCCACCGGCGAGCGCGCACTGGGGCAGCAGCCAGCGATGGCCGGGGCCGGTGACGCGACGCATGACGTGCGGTGCGACGAGCCCGACGAAGCCGAGCGACCCGGCGCAGGCGACGGCTCCGCCGGCCAGCAGGGTGACGGCGGCCAGCCCGGTCAGGCGGGTGCGTAAGGGGTTGCGGCCGAGGGATTTCGCGGCGTCGTCGCCGAGCGCGAGGGCGTCGAGGGCGGGTGCGTGGGCGAGGGCCAGGACGATGCCGGCGAGCACGAACGGGCCTGCGACGCGCAGGACTTCGGGGTCGGGGCCGCCGGCGAGGGATCCGACGGTCCAGAACCGGTAGACGTCGAGGGTGGCCGAGTCGAGCAGGAGCAGGACGCCGGTGACGGCGGCGAGCAGGGCGTTGACGGCGGCGCCGGCCAGCACGAGAGCGGCCGGTGAGGCGTCGCGGCGGCGGGCGCCGGCCAGGCCGACGGCGGTGACCAGGACGGTGCCGAGCAGGGCGCCGAGCAGACAGAACCACAGGTAGCCGGCCGGGTCGGTGATGCCGAGCAGGAAGATGGCCAGGACGACCGCGACGGCGGCGCCGGAGGTGACGCCCAGCAGTCCCGGGTCGGCCAGGGGGTTGCGGGTGTGGCCCTGGATGACGGCGCCGGCCACGGCGAGCCCGGCTCCGGCGATCACGGCGGCGAGGGTGCGCGACAGCCGCAGGTCGAGCACGATGGCGCGGGCCTCGGCGGTGCCGGATCCGGTGACGACGCCGAGCAGTTCGGCGGGGGTCAGGCCGCGCGAGCCGACGGCGAGGCCGAGCAGGACGGCCAGCCCCAGGCAGCCGGCCGTGACGGCCAGCGACCTGGTCTGTGCCGGAACGGTTCTGGCCCGGGTGACGGTGGGTGCCGGGGTGGGCACCGTTCCGGCGAGACTCACGAGGCGTAGAGCTGCTCGACCACGTCGAGCACGTGCATGGCAGTGATCGGGCCGCCCTCGAAGCTGAACTTGTCGGTGCGCACGATCCGGTCGTTCTCGACGGCGGGCAGCTGCTGGAACAGCTGGTCGTTCTGCGCGGCCTGCCACTCGTCGGCGGTGTTGACGGCGACGAGCATGGCGTCGGCGTCCTGGTAGGCCTGGAGGGTCTGCTCGGGGCTGAACTCGACCTCGGTGTCCGCGTCGGCGATGGCGTCGGCGAAGGCCTCGGAGGGGGTGGCCCCGATGTCGCGCAGCACCTGGGACTGGAGGCGCTGGGCGCGGATTCCGGTGCCCTCGAGGTTGTAGACGATGGGCGCGATCGTGGTGTCCGCGATCTCGTCGGCGTACTTCTGCTTGATCTGCGCGACCCGGGCGTCGTAATCGGCGATCAGCTGCGCCGCCTTGTCCTGCGTGCCGGTGGCCTCGCCGAGCAGGGTGAGGTCGTCCTGCCAGGTCGAGGTGGTCTGCTCGCCCACGGCGAGAACCGGTGCGACGGCCTCCAGTTCGCTCTGGATGCCCTCGACGTCGGAGGCGCGGCTGACGATCAGGTCGGGGCCGGTGGCGGCGATGGCCTCGAGGTTGATCTCGCCCTCGAGGAAGAGTTCCTTCGCGCCGGAGGCCTGCGTGGCGGCGGCGAGCGGGTTCTCCAGCTCGTAGCCGGCCTCGGGGTCGATCTGCGGGATGCCGGTGAGCGGCAGCCCGAGCGAGAGCACCAGGTCCTGGTCGCGGCGTCCTTCGAGAACCACGACGGAGTCGATGGTCTCGGGCACCTCGACGGTGCCGAGGGTGGTGCTGACCTGGCGGGAGCCCTGCTGGGCGCCGTCGCCGGCGTCACCGTCGTCGCCGTCACCGGAACCGCAGGCGGTGGTCAGCAGGGCGAGTGTGGCGGCGGCGCCCGCCAGGCGCAGCGATGATCTCCGAAGCATGAGGATAGGTTTACCTAACCTTGTCTACAGAAGGCAACATGCTTGGATGGACCTCTTCCGACGACGAGAGAGGTCACCCATGCCACTGCGGATCGCCCTGGCCACCGGCCCCCAGCCACTTGAGGACGCTTTCGGCCGGGTACGCGAACACGGTCTGCGGGAGCTGGAATTCAGCTGCCAGCACCCGGCGAACCGGCCCGCGGCGTTCGACGGGGCCCGCGCGGCGCGGGTGCGCGCGATGCTGGGCGAGCAGGGGTTCGGGGCCGTGCTGCACACCGACTCGGCCGTGAACGTCGCCGAGATCACACCCGGCGTCCGCGAAGCCGTCGTGGCGCACCTGACCGGTTACGTCGATCTCGCCGTGGCGCTGGGCTGCCCGGTGGTGATCGTGCACGCCGGCTACTGGTTCGGCGACGACCGCACGGCACGGGTGGAGCAGGCGGCCCGCACACTGGGGGCCGCCGCGTCGTACGCGGCCGGGCTGGGCGTCACGCTGGCGCTGGAGAACATGAACGAGCTGCCGGCCGAGGCCGAGATCCGCTATCTGGGCTGCACCGCCGAGGAGGTGCTGACGATCCTCGACCTGGCCGCCTCCCCCGCCCTGACCGCCTGCGCCGACCTGGGGCACGCCAACCTGCTGCCGGGTGGGGCCAGCGCGTTCGTCGGGCAGCTGGCCGGGCGGATCGGGCACGTCCAGCTGACCGACAACGACGGGGTGATCGACGACCACCTGGCCCTGGGCACCGGCACGCTGGACACCGCCGCAGCCCTGAACGCCCTGGCCGCAACGGGTTACGAAGGCCAGGTGGCGATCGAGCTGGACAGCCCGCAGGCCCAGGCCCTCAGCGTCGCGCACCTGCGGGAGGTGGCGCCGCGGTTCCTGGGGTGACCGGTCAGCGGCGCCGGGCCTGCGGCGTCAGTTCGTTTGCCCCGTAACTATTGTCGTCGGGGTTCAGGGTGACGCCGGGAGCCACCAGCTCGTCGATCCGGTCCAGCACCGCGGCACTCAGCCGCACGTCGGCACCGGGCAACTGGGACTCCAGCTGTTCCATGGTGCGCGGCCCGATGATCGCGGACGTGACACCCGGATGGTTCAGCACGAACCCGAGGGCCAGCTCGATCATGGTCAGGCCCTCCTTCTCGGCCAGCAGCGCCAGTTCCTCCACCACGTCGAGCTTGCGCTGATTGGCGGGGCTGGACATGTCGAACCGGGCCGGAGGACGCGCCGACGACGTCGGGGCGCCGGGGGCCGCCTTGCGCCAGCGGCCGGTCAGCCAGCCGCCGGACAGCGGGCTGTAGACCAGGGTGCCCATGCCGTGACGCCGCGCGGTGGGCAGCACGTCTTCCTCGATGCCGCGGACCAGGATCGAGTACGGCGGCTGCTCGGTGACGAAACGCTCCAGATTCCGCTCCCGCGAGGCCCATTGAGCCTCGACGATCTGGGAACCGGAGTACGACGACGAGCCGATGTAGCGGACCTTGCCCTGCCGGACCAGGTCGGTGAGGGCACCCAGCGTCTCCTCCACGTCCGTCGTGGCACTGGGCCGGTGCACCTGGTACAGGTCGATGTAGTCGGTGCCGAGCCGGCGCAGCGAGTTCTCCACCTCCCGCACGATCCACTTGCGCGAGCCCCCGGCCTGGTTGGGATCGTCGCCCATCGGCATGAAGAACTTGGTGGCCAGCACGATGTCGTCACGCCGGCCCTGGAGGGCCTTGCCGACGATCTCCTCCGACACTCCGGCGGAGTACACGTCCGCGGTGTCGACGAAGTTGATCCCGGCGTCCAGGGCCCGGTGGATGATCCGGATCGAGTCCTCGTGGTCGTCGTTGCCCCAGGGACCGAACATCATGGTGCCCAGGCACAGGGAGCTGACGGACAGGCCGGTGCGGCCGAGAAGGCGGTATTCCACCAGATTTTCCTTTCTTCAGGCCGGAAGGACTTCCAGGGTCGCCGCTCGCGGCCCCGGCTCCTCGAGATGGTCCACGATCGAGGCGTAGTGCCCGTACTTGGCGCGGTAGGCCGCACCCACCTGCGGCAGGTCCGGTGCGCCGGCCTCGGCGAAGATGACGTCGTGGGTCACGCCGCCGGCCACGATCTGCCCCGCACCCGTCGCCACGGCGCCGCGGAACCAGTCCGCGCCACGGCCTTTGGTGGAACGGACGAAGACCCGGTCCCCGGCCCGGACGATCCAGATGATGCGTGGTCGGCGCAGGGTTCCGTCGGGCCGCCGGGTGACGATCTGTACCTCCTGAGGGGCCGACAGGGCTCGTGCGGTGTCGGGTGTCCAGGCCATGGCGTTTCCTCCGCTTCACGTGTTCCCGCTTGCGCACGACCTTCTGCGCGACGCCGGAGAGCACTGGACCCGACTGTAGGAGGACGGCCGCCGGGCAACCAGGTAATGACATTGCCTGTCAGGACGGGAATCCCCCGATGTTCGGTGGTGGTGTTCGGTGGTGGTCTAGATTGATGGAGATCCGGCAGTCAGAGCGTCCGACGAGGGGGACGAGTGACCCACTCCGCAGCGGACCGGTCGCGGATCCGGTTCTGGCACGCCCACACGGTCACGTTCACCGAAACACCCTCCCCCGTGCTGGAACCCAGGCACGAAATGGCCATGAACATGCTGTGGCAACAATGGACCGCCGACAACCCCTTGGTGTTCGACGGACCGGTGAGCGCCGTGTCCACCGTCTCCGCACCGGGCCCCGACCGGATCGACATTGCCTGGTACCGCAGTACCTACCGGCGGCAGACGCTGCGCCGGGTGCCGGGGGCGACGCCCCTGGTGACGCTGTTCGTGGCCGTGGCCCAGCCGACCCCGGCCGGGCTTCTCCTGGGACGCACCGCCGCGTGGACCGGCACCGGTCACGAGCAATGGGTGCTGCCCGGCGGAACGGTGGAACCACCCGCGCCCGGCCGGCCACTGACCGAGCACCTGCTGCGGGAGCACGCCGCGCGGGAACTGGCGGAGGAGACCGGCATCCACGCCGACCCGGCCCGCCTCACCCGCTGGGCACTCGCACGCAATCCCAACGGCAACGTCGGCTTCTTCTTCCGCGCCGAGCCGATCACGGAACCGGCCGCACGCGAGCGATTCTCGCAGCACGTGTCGGAGCAGGCCCGGCGGGGCGAGGCACCGGAACTGACCAGCGTCCAGTTCGCCGGTAACCCCTACCGGCCAGATACTCTCGAAGGACCGCTCGCGAGCACCCTTCCGGCGCTGCTGGACCGCTACGCCGCCGTTCACGATTGAGGCGTTCCTTACCAGCAGGGACGACGATGAGCCCGGCACCCCGAGTCCTCAAAGTTCCACGCCGGACTCGTTGATCTTCGATTGGCGTGGAAATGACTGCCCTGCCGTTACTTCAGGGACCCTGACGGGTCAAGATCGTGGTCGTGCCCGGCATCCACTCGATCCGTCTCCTGCCACCCTCGGTGCGATGCCTGCCAGCGCACAGCTGTTCGACTCCGGCTGAGCGCTCATCGGCGTAGGTGGCCAAGGATATTGTCCAGTCCGAACTCGAACCGCTCGTCGAAGGCACCGACGTCGAGGTGCGGCAGGGTGCGGCGCAGCATCGGGAAGTCCCCCGTTGCCACGGCGGAGCTGAGGCGGTTCTCCTCGGGGCCAGGTGCCGCCTGTTCCTCCTGGGTGAGCCCGAGCACGAAGTAGATCAGCGTCCACGCGGTCCAGGCCGCGTCCCGGTCGGACAACCCGGCGTGCACGCAGGCGCTGACCAGCGTCTCGGCAAGGCGCAGGGTGTTCGGTTCGGCCGGGTAAGTGCCGACGATCAGTGCGGCGCCATCGCGATGGGCCAGCGCCGCGGCACGCAGCCTGCGGCCGATCTCCCGTACCCGTTGACCGGGGTCTTCCGGAAGCCCGTCGAGGGACACCTCGCCGGTGATCGCGTCGGCCATCAGCTCCAGCATCCGGGCCTTCGTCTTGACGTGCCACAACACCGTGTTCATCCGTACGCCGAGCCGGTCGGCCACCGCGCGGGTGGACAAACCCTCCAGGCCCTCGTCGTCGAGCAGTTGGACGGCAGCGTGCACGACGGCGGATGTGCTGAGCCTCGCACCCTCTTGTCTTTTGGTCACTGACCAAGTTTACTTGCCATCATTCTTGGTCGATGACCAAGAACTCTCTTGGAGGAAAGACCATGAACAACCACGTCGTCATCGCTGGCGCCGGCCCCGTCGGCCTCTGGCTAGCCGCCGAACTGCACCTCGCAGGCGTCCAGGCCACCGTGCTGGAACAGCGCACCGAACGAGACGAACGCTCCCGCGCCCTGACCGTGCACCCACGCACTCTCGAGGTGTTCGCCTCCCGCCAGATCCAGCGGCCGTTCCTGGACGAAGGCGTGCCGCTGCCCGGCGGCCACTTCGGCATCCTGGACTCCCGGCTCGATTTCCGGCGGCTGAACAGCGCCTTCCCGTACACCCTGGCTCTGCCTCAGGCACGTACTGAGGAACTGCTCGAAGCCCACGCGGCCGACGCCGGTGCCCGGATTCTGCGTGGCCATCGGGTCACCGGTTTCACCGAGAACCCTGAATCAGTAACCGTAACCGTCGACGGCCCGGACGGCCGGTACGAACTCGAAGCCGCTTACCTGGTCGGTTGCGACGGCGCCCGCAGCGTCGTCCGAACCGCCGCCGGTATCGACCACCCCGGCACTGAGTCGACCGTGCTCGGCTGGCTCGGCGACGTCGTCCTGGACCGGCCACCCGCGCCCGGCTTCAGCTGCTTCGGCCCGCAGGGCACCCTGATGGTGGTCCCGATGCCCGGCGGAATCCACCGCCTCGTCGGCATCACCCCCGACGACATCACCACCGACTGGCCCGGCGACCTCACCCTGGCCGAGCTGCGCGCCAAGGCAGTCGCGATGGCCGGTGACGACTTCGGCATGCGCGACCCGGCATGGCTGTCCCGCTACGGCAACGCCACTCGGCTCGCCGCCGACTATCGCAGGGGCCGTGTCCTGCTCGCCGGCGACGCTGCCCACCAGCACTTCCCGGCCGGTGGCGTCGGCATGAACGTCGGCATCCAGGACGCCGCCAACCTCGGCTGGAAACTCGCGGCCACCCTGCACGGCTGGGCCCCCACCGGGCTGCTCGACACGTACCACGCCGAACGGCACCCGGTCGGCGTCAGTCTCACCGAAACCAGCCGCGCCCAGGTCGCCCTGATGACCGCGTTCGCCCCGCACGGGCTGAGCCTGCGTGGCTTGCTCAGCGAGCTGATCTCGACCTTGCCGCAGCTCAACGACCAGCTCGCGAACCGGGTCAGCGCCCTTGACGTGGCCTACCCGACCGCCGATACCGACGCCCATCCACTGGTCGGAACCCGCGTCGCTGCCCCGGAGTTGCTGGCGCTCTCCCGCGCCGACGCGTACCTGATGGTCGATCTCACCTCCGGGGCCGAACTGTCCGCCCTGGCCAATCCGCACCTGCAAGTCCACCGTCACAGGTCCGGTGCCTTCGGCGACGCCACCGCCATCCTGATCCGTCCCGACGGCCACATCGCCTGGGCAACCGGCGAGGCCGACGCAATCACCCAATTCACGAAGAAGTTCGCGGCATGACCGTCACTCGCCTCAACCCGCCCGGCATGCATGCCTCGCCCGGACTGATCAGCCAGGTCGTCACCGTCACCGACCAGACTCTGATTCACCTCTCCGGTCAAGTTGCCTGGGACGAGAACGGCGCACCGGTCGCTTCCGGCGACCACACCGGACAGGCCGCGCAGATCGCCCGCAACATCGACATCGCCCTGGCCGCGGCCGGCGCCACCCGCGCAGACCTCGTCAAAGAGACCATCTACGTCGTCGGATACACCCCTGACCTGCTGCTACCCATCCTCGATGCGCTACGCGACGGCCATCAACCACCACCGGCCAGCACCGTGATCGGTGTGGACGCCCTGTTCGCCCCCGCCTTCCTGATCGAAGTCGACGTCGTCGCCGCCGTCACTCGGCCGGCACCCTGAGCCGCCCAGAGACGGACGTCACCGCTTCGCCCCGGCTCAGCGCAGAAGCACCATGCCCCGCGCTTCATTGTGGGCGTACCCGACGATTTGCGCGTCGCGGGAGCCGCCCTCGTGGCGATGTCTCACGAGCACGATCGGATCAACGCCGAGATCGCGCACCTGGTTGCGAGCCGGGATGCACTCGCCAAGTTGATCAGGATCAATGGTCAGCACCGGGCGAGGCTGTCCGCTTCCGCCGCATCCCAGACGCAGCACCGGCTGGACATGGAGGGGTTTCTTCGCGTCTCGCACCCAGGATCAGGCACCCTCGTATCCCCAGGCGTGCTCTATCTGGGATTACAGAGTCTGTTGGGACTCGTTCTGCATCTGCTGGATCACGCTGCATTTGCACAGGCCAGCAAGCCGAGGAAGCCGTGGGGAAGATCTTGGCCAGCATCATCAGGCGATGCCTGATGTCTTGTTCTGGCCGCTTGATACCGATAGTCATGGACGGTGACGAACCGGGTACAGGAGATCCAAGGATCCCTGACCGCGCTCGCCACGGCCCTGCGCCAACATGATCAGCAAGTCACAGGCTCAGCCACCACCGCCCAGGAGCGGGCACTCAGCAGCTGGGAGCACGGCTGGGACAACGTGGCCCAGGGATACGAGAGCGCTGCTGAACATCTCACCGAGATCGCCGGCGCTCTCTCGGAGGTATGCGACCGGGCTGAGCGTTGCGCGCAGATCCTTCAGCCGCTTCACGACGAGCACGGATTCACGGGCGTCGCCGAACGACTCGGCATAGCGATCGACGAGATCGACACAGGCCTGGAAGGCCTCCTCCGTCAACTCGACGAAGCCCGCAGCACCCTGGCCGCCACCGGCGAGAAATACCTGACCGGGGTCCTTCAGGATGTGATCGAGAAGGTTCAGGAATCGAGCGAGGCACTCGCCGCTGTTCAGAAGGAAATCGCCGAAGAACAGGCATCCGCCAGGCCAGGAGAATCGGCCGGAGATACGCCCGCAGGCGACTCGACCGGCGGCTTGGCCGCCATCCGGACACGTATCGCGGAACTGCGACGCCAAGGCCACGCGCCACAACGCCACGGCGCCCAGATCACCGATCAACAACTCACCGACCGGGCGCTCTGGGGCAAGGACCCGATGACCGGAACCACGACGGACGGCGTTCACGGAGGGCCTCACCAATACAGCCGGAACGCCACCAAGTTCACCGCCGACGAAGCCCTCGTCCAGGCCGAGAGACACGTCCGCTCGACCCGCGAGTACCGAAACAGGGAAGTCGAGTGCCAAACCACCGGGCGGCGTACATTCGTCGTCCGGGTCTCGCTGTCCGACGTATTCGGCCCCAACTACCTGGCCCGAGTACGGGGGATCCGGCGTGCAGGATCACAGCGGAACCCGACCGGCATACCCCCAGGAAGTGCCTCACCGGAACTCTCGGATTTTCACGAGGGCTTTGTCCATGCCGTCTTCCGACGGACCAGCGACGGCCAATACCATCTCACTACCATGTACCCGGATCCCAAGGACTGATTGTGACCACGGACCCCGATATCAAAGTTTTCCTCGACTTCTCTGCGGGCGCAATGAACGTCAACGGACTCGTCCAGAACTGGGAAACAGAGTTCGTCGAAGAAATAGAGAACCTGAAGGTTGAATCCCTGAGAACAAGCTTTCGCAGAGGCTTCGCCAAAGGCCTGAGCGGCCAAATATCAATCCGCGAGTACGAGCGCGAAACTGGCTGGTCATTCGACACTCCTGAAGATCTGAACGATCATCTCAGTGCCCTTTGGACGAGATTTTATGGAGATGCAGATCCTGAGGAAAACGTCAGGTAGGAGCGTCGCGAGGCACCCGATTCAGTCCAAGATCATGGACCTGGCCGATTCGGTCAGACCCTGACTCGCGCCGTCCGGGACTGAACTGATGTCATCCTGGTGAATCACCCTGCGAGGATGATAGTTTGGATGGCATTGACGAGACTTGTTGCGCCGTGAGGGCTGGAGCGGATCTTGCGACAACATCCAACTTCGAGAATGGCTCGCTGTTCGCGGTCTTCATAAGAACCAACGACGGTAGCTACAATCTTAAGACCGCATGTCCAGACCCTGAGGACTGAACGATGATCCAAGAAGACCCGGACATCGAAATATTCCTTGAATATTCAGCCGGAATGATGCATATTGAAGCGCTCCGAGCGAACTGGGAACAAGACTTTGTTGACGCAGTGGCCAATCTGCGGGTCGAATGGATCAAGGAAGGCTTCCGTCGCGGTTTCGCCAAGAGTCTGGCCGGCCAGCTCGCATCTCGCGTGTATGAACGCGAGACCGGGTGGGATTTCGACACTACCGAGGAATTCCACGAGCATCTCATGGGGCTCTGGACCAAATTCTACGGCGACGCGGACCCCGCCGAAAGCCTCAACTGATCACCCAGAAAAGGGGCTGTCCGAGGAACGGTGGGCCCGCAGAGGACAACGCTTCGCCAGCCATCACGTCCCCCGGGGCGAGACCAGCGACAGCGTCCGCTGCCCCTTCCCGGCCGTTTTCAGCCCGGCCTTCAGCACGACGTGCCGCCTCGGCCCGGCCGACCCGCTCAGCCTCTCGTGCACCAGCTGCGCGGCGGCCACCCCCATCGCCCGGGCGGGCAGCTGCGCCACGACCGCGGCCAGCGGTGAAAGTCCTTCGGGGCCACCGTCGTCCATGCTGGCCAGCTCGACCTGCCCGGGCACCTCCAGACCGGGGCCGAGGAGATCACCGATCAGCACGCTCATCGTGGCGGCGTTGCAGCAGATCACGGCGCTCAGGCCGGCCGGCTCGGCGAACAGCCGCCGCAGGCGCTCCAGGCGCGCGGGCCGGGGCATGTCGTAGTAGCTCTCCAGCACCGAACGCCCCGGCAGCTCGGGCAGACCGGCCTCACGTAACGCGCGGAAGTAGCCACTGCGACGATCCCGGACGCTGGTGGTGTCCCGCTCGCTCCAGAGCAGGGCCGGGGCCCGGTGGCCCCGGGCGACGACGGCCGCGGTGACGTCGTGGCCGATGGCCAGGTCGTCGAAAACCACGGCGTCCGTGGCGACCTCGGGGTAGTAACGGTCCACCAGCACCACGGCGACGCCGCGGGCCTCCAGATCCGCGACCACCTGACCCGCGCGCGAGCCGTCCCAGGGATACAGGACGACGGCACGGACACCCGACCCGGCGACGTCCACCAGCGTCCTCTGCTCGTGATTTTGGTCGAGAGTGTTCGCGACCAGGAGCCGGTGCCCCAGACGTGCCGCCTCGGAGGCCAGGCCGCGCTGGAGGATGTGCTTGTGCCCGTCGCTGTCCGGGCTGACATAGGCGATGGTCGTGGGTTCGGCCCCTCCCCCGGGCATGTCCGGCAGCAGAGGGACGACAAAGGTGCCCTGCCCGCGCCGGCGCACCACCACCCCCTCGGTGGCCAGTTCGCTGAGGGCCCGGACGGCCGTCGTGCTGGACACCCCGAACCGTTCGACGATTTCGCGCTGGGTGACGAACGGGGCGTCCGGGTCGTACTCGCCACGGGCGATCGACTGCCGCAACGAGTCCTTCACCCAGCGGAAAAGGCTGACGCCGGGCGGGGGCCCGGGCGGTCGCGACGCCGATGTCATGGTCTCCCCCTCCGCAGCAGCCGAGCCGCCACTGCTTGACGCATTAAACCGTACTAAATACCTTCAAATCAGTGCATAAAACTCGTCGAGGAGGGCCTATGCATGACGACCGTGTGCACACCGAACGACGGATCCGCCGCATCCTGGACGAGCGCCTGCGCCCGGCGGTGCACGGCGCCACCGCCCCGCTCACCCTGGAGTTCTGGCAGGCTCCCGGTGAACCCGTCCCGGTCGACGAGGGCCTGGCCGCCGGCTACCGGCCGGCCGCGGCCGGACAGGTCTGGGGCCCGGTCTGGGCGACCACCTGGTTCCACCTGACCGGCACGCTCCCGTCCGGCTGGGCCGGACGCGAGGTCGAGGCCGTGGTCGATCTCGGCTTCTCCACCACCGGCCCGGGGTTCTCCGCCGAGGGCCTGGTGATGCGCCCAGACGGTTCCCCGGTCAAAGCCCTCAACCCGGACTCGATCTGGGTGCCGATCACTGCCGCCGCCACCGGCGGGGAACCGGTCGACCTCTACGTGGAGGCCGCCTCCAACCCGGACCTGTTCGGCGAGGGCTGGGGTGTGCCGCAGGGCACCGGAACTCTGGTTGGAGACATCGAAACCGCCGACCGTGAGCCACGTTACCGGGTACGCCGGGTCGAGCTCGCGGTGTTCGAGCGGGAGATCTGGAACCTCGTGCTCGACATCGAGGTGCTCGACCAGCTGATGCACGAGCTGAGCACCGACGAGCCGCGCCGCTGGAACATCCTGCGGGCGCTGGAGGCGGCGCTCGACGCGATCGACCTGCGTGACGTCGCGGGAACCGCCGGAGCCGCCCGGCGGGCGCTCGAACCCGCGCTCGCCGCACCGGCCGTCGCCAGCGCGCACCGGGTCAGTGCTGTGGGCCACGCCCACATCGACACCGCCTGGCTGTGGCCGCTGCGCGAGACCGTCCGCAAGGTCGCCCGCACCGCCGCGAACGTCACCCAGCTGATGGACGACCACCCCGAGCTGGTGTTCGCGATGTCGTCGGCGCAGCAGTGGGCCTGGATGAAGGAACACCGGCCGGCGGTCTGGGAGCGGATGAAGGAGAAGGTCGGCACCGGGCAGTTCGTGCCGGTCGGGGGCATGTGGGTGGAGTCGGACACCAACCTCCCCGGTTCCGAGGCCCTGGCCCGCCAGTTCGTGCACGGCAAGCGGTTCTTCCTCGACGAGTTCGGCATCGAGACCGAAGAGGTCTGGCTTCCGGACTCTTTCGGATACACCGCGGCCCTGCCGCAGCTGGTCGCGCTCTCCGGCTCGCGGTGGTTCCTCACCCAGAAGATGAGCTGGAACCAGACCGACAGGTTTCCGCACCACACGTTCTGGTGGGAGGGACTGGACGGCACCCGTGTGCTGACGCACCTGCCACCCGTGGACACCTACAACTCCGACCTGTCCGGCAAGGACCTCGCCCACGCCGTGCGCAACTACGCCGAGAAGGGAATGGCCAGCCGTTCGCTGGTCCCGTTCGGCCACGGCGACGGTGGTGGCGGGCCGACCCGCGAGATGGTCGGCCGGGCCAGCCGCCTGGCGAACCTGGAGGGTTCGGCCCGGGTCGAGATCGAGCCTCCGGCAGACTTCTTCCGCAAGGCCCTCGAAGACCACCCGGCACCGTCGGTCTGGGCCGGCGAGATGTATCTCCAGGCTCACCGCGCCTGCTACACCACGCAGCACGCGATGAAGGCCGGCAACCGCCGCAGCGAGCACCTGCTGCGCGAGGCGGAACTCTGGGCGGCCACGGCGACCGTGCGCACCGGGGCCGGCTATCCGTCGGAGCGGCTGGACGCGATCTGGAAACGCGTGCTGACGAACCAGTTCCACGACATCCTGCCCGGCTCGGCCATCGCCTGGGTGCACCGGCAGGCCCGGGACACCTACGCGCAGATCGCCGCCGAGCTGGAGCAGATCATCGGCGAGGCACAACGGGCTCTGGCCGGAAACCCCGCCTCCACAGACGTTGTCACGTTCAACGCCGCACCCCACGCCCGATCCGGCGTCCCGGCCGGGGGCGGTGCGATTCTGGCGGCCTCGCCGGACGCGCCGGTCGTGCTGTCGCACAACGACATCGGGACCGTGCTGGACAACGGGCTGGTCCGGGTCGTCGTCGACGGGCGTGGACTGCTGACGTCCGTCATCGACGCCGCCACCGGCCGCGAGGCCGTCCCGCCGGGAGAGGCGGCGAACCTGCTCCAGCTCCACCAGGACCTGCCCTACGAGTGGGACGCATGGGAGGTCGACCGGCACTACACCGCCCAGGTCACCGACATCACCCAGGTCGACTCGCTGACCAGCGGGACCCGTGAAAACGGGGTGGCCTGGATCGAGATCGCCCGCACCTTCGGCGCTTCCCGGGCCACCCAGGTGCTCTCGCTCGCGCCCGGCGCCCGGCGGGTCGACGTGGACACCGAGGTGGACTGGCAGGAGTGCGAGAAGTTCCTCAAGGCCGCCTTTCCGCTCGACGTGCGGGCCGAGGTCTCCACCGCCGAGATGCAGTTCGGCTACGTGCGGCGGGCCACGACGACGAACACCACCTGGGAACGCGAGCAGTTCGAGATCCCCGCTCACCGCTATCTGCACGTGGGAGAACCCGATTACGGCATCGCCGTCGTCAATGACTCCACCTACGGGCACGACGTTTCCAGAACCGTGCGTGGGGACGGCGGAACGACCACGACCGTGCGCCTGTCCCTGCTGCGGGCCCCCCGGTTCCCGGACCCGCACACCGATCTGGGCGTCCACCGTCTGACCTATGCCCTGGTGCCGGGCGCCACGCTGCTGGACTCCACCCGGGAAGGGCACTGGATCAACCTGCCCGCCCGGACGGTTCCCGGTGACCGGGCGGTCGCTCCGCTCGTCGAGATCGACGAACCCGGAATCGTGCTCAGTGCGGTCAAACTCGCCGAGGATGACAGCGGCGACCTGGTCGTGCGGGTCTACGAGTCTCTCGGCGTACGGCAGCGCACCGCGCTCCGGGTGGACGCCTCGTTCGGTTCCTGGGCGGTCGTCGATCTGCTGGAGCGCCCCCTCGACCACCCGGCGGCATCGGTGCGGGAGACCGGGCGGACCGGCGAATTCACCGTCTCACTGCGCCCTTTCCAGATTCTGACCCTGCGCCTGCGCCGGCCCTGAAACCGGGCCCCCGCCCTTGCTGTTGCCCCCTTCCGCTCCGCCCTTCCATCCGACGATGACGTCAGGTCCGGAGGCCCAGATGAGCACCAGTCCTCGCCCACCCTTCACCCTCACCCGCCGGGCGCTGCTCGGCGGGTTCGCCGGAACCTCGGCCGCCGCGGCCCTGACCGCCTGCGGCGGCGGATCCGGGAGCTCGGGCAAGAGCGTCAAGGTCGTCTTCCAGCAGTTCGGCGCCTCCACCGTGCAGGCCGACTTCCTGGCCGGCGTCAAGAAGGAGTTCGAGGCCGCGAACCCCGGTGTCACCGTCGATTTCGAGCCGATCAAGGCCGGCGAGAGCGACTACTACACCAAGCTCCAGCTCCTCATGCGCTCCCCCAGGACGGCACCGGACGTGGTGTACGAAGACACCTTCCTGATCAACTCCGACATCGAGGCCGGCTACCTCACCGCCCTCGACGACCGGCTCGGGTCGTGGAGCGACTGGCCGCGGTTCCTGCCCGCCGCCAAGGCCGCGGCCAAGGCCCTGGACGGCAAGACGTACGGCGTTCCGGACGGCACCGACACCCGGGCGCTCTGGTACAACAAGGACCTCTTCGACCAGGCCGGCCTGCCCACCGACTGGCAGCCGGCGACCTGGGACGACGTGCTCACCGCTGCCCGCACGATCAAGTCGAGGCTGCCGGGCGTCATCCCGCTGAACGTCTACACCGGCACCGGTGTCGGGGAGGCGACCACGATCAGCGGTTACGAGATGCTGCTGTACGGCACGGGCGAGAACCCGCTGTTCGACCCCACCGCCCGCAAGTGGGTGATCGGCAGCCAGGGAGTCGTCGACGTCCTCACCTTCTACCGCACGCTGTTCTCCGAAGGACTCGGGCCGGACATCAAACAGGCTCTTTCCACCGACTTCTCGAACACCACCAACCAGAAGCTGATCCCCGGCGGCGAACTCGCCATCTCACTCGACGGCTCGTACGCCTGCGGGACCTGGCTGCCCACCGGAGCCACACCCTGGAAGGAGTGGTCCGAGGTGATGAGCGTGGTCGGCATGCCCACGCAGCACGGCGACGGGCCCCCGGTGAGCATGTCCGGCGGCTGGACCTACGCGATCCCGGTCAACGCCCAGAACCCGGACCAGGCCTGGGAATTCATCAAGACCGTGACCAGCCGCAAGAACGAGACGACCTACGACGTCAACGCCGTGCAGATTCCCGTGCGCTCCGACGTCGCCGCCGACCCGGAGTTCGTCGCGGCCAACCCGACCAACGAGTTCTTCGCCGGCCTGGTCGAGAACACGCAGTACCGGCCGGCCTACGCCGTCTATCCACGAATCTCCACCGCCATTCAGCAGGCCACCGAGGCCGTCTGCACCGGCGACCGCACCCCGCAGCAGGCCGCCGCCGACTACGACGACGCGGTGAGGGACGTGGCCGGTGACGACGTGATCGAGGCGACGTCGTGACGACCGCCCAGCTGCAACGCCGCCGGGCCGTGGTGCGCGGCCTGCCGCTGGCCCCGGCGGTGGTGCTCCTGACGGTGTTCCTGGCCGGCCCGATCCTGTACTGCCTGTACTCGGCGTTCACCGACATGGCGCTGACCGGGTCGAGCGGGGCGTCGTTCGTCGGTCTGGACAATTTCCGGAAGGCCTTCACCAGCAGCGACTTCGGCCGTGCGCTCGGTTACACCCTGTTCTTCACCATCACCTCGGCGATCATCGGGCAGAACCTGCTCGGGATGCTCCTCGCCCTGCTGATGCGCGCCGGTGGCGCTGTGGTGCGCACCGCCGTCAGCGCCGTGGTGATCGGTGCCTGGGTACTGCCCGAGGTCGTCACCGGCTACCTGTGGCTGGCCTTCCTCGGCGACGGCGGGCCGCTGAACCAGATCCTCGGCGTGCTGCACCTGCCGGGCCAGGACTGGCTCTACAGCCAGCCCATTCTGGCGGTCTCGCTGGCCAATGTCTGGCGTGGCACGGCGTTCTCTATGCTGGTGTACTCGGCGGCCCTGTCCGAGGTGCCGCGCGAGATCGAGGAGGCCGCGACGATGGACGGCGCGGGCACCCTGCGCCGCCTGGTGAGCGTCACGATCCCCATGGTGCGCCGGACGATCGCGACCAACCTCATGCTCATCACCCTCCAGACGCTGTCGGTGTTCGGGCTGATCTGGACGATGACGCGTGGTGGCCCCAGCGGAGCGAGCACCACTCTGCCGTTGTACGCGTACCAGCAGGCTTTTCAGCTGTCGCAGCTCGGGTACGGCACCGCCCTGGCCCTGCTCCTGCTGGCCCTCGGCGGGGTGTTCTCACTGGTGTATCTGCGGGTGCTGCGGCTTGAGGAGGCGACCCGATGACCGCCGGAACCGCCCAGCAGCGGCCGTCTTCCACGCCCACGCCATTGCGCGAGGCCCGGCACAGCGCGGTCACCCGCGGGCCGGCCGGGAAGGGCGCCGCGAATCTCGCCCTGCTCGCGGTGGGCCTGGCCTTCGTCGTCCCGATGGTCTGGGTGGTCGCGGCGGCGTTCAACGCAACCGCGGGGCTGTCGGTGTCCTGGCCACGGCCATGGACCTTCGACAATTTCCGGGCGGTGCTCAATGTCGAGACGACGTACCGCCCGGTGCTCAACGGCCTGGTGCTGTGCGGTGGGGGCACCGTGCTGACGATGATCGGTGCTGTGCTGGCCGCATATCCCCTGTCGCGCTACCGGTCTCGCTGGAACCGGCCGTTCCTGCTCACCATTCTCTTCGCGACCGGCCTGCCGATCACCGCGATCATGGTGCCGGTCTACGGGTTGTTCGTGCAGATCGACCTGATCGACACCGTACCGGGAACCGTCCTGTTCATGGCGACCAGCGCGCTGCCCATCTCGATCTGGCTGACCAAGAACTTCATGGACGGTGTGCCGATCGAGCTGGAGGAGGCGGCCTGGACCGACGGTGCCTCACCCATGCAGGCCCTGCGGTACATCATCCTGCCGCTGATGTGGCCGGGCATGTCCGTCGTGGCGATCTACACCTTCATCGGGCTGTGGGGAAACTTCTTCGTGCCCTTCGTGCTGCTGCTGTCGAACGACCGGCTCCCGGCGTCCGTCAGCATTTTCACGTTCTTCGGGCAGTACGGCGAGATCGTCTACGGGCAGCTGGCCGCCTATTCGCTGCTGTACTCCCTGCCCGCACTGGTGCTCTACCTGTTCCTGGCCCGCCGGCTCGGGGGCGCCTTCGCCTTCGGTGGCGCGGTCAAGGGGTGAGGGGCCGGGCAGGCTGCGGCGACCATGCCCGCCACAGCTCCGCGTACCGCCCGCCCCGTTCCAGAAGCTCCGCATGAGAACCGATCTCGACGATCCGGCCGCCGTCCATCACGGCGATCCGGTCGCAGGCCCGGGCCTGCGACAGACGGTGCGCCACCACCACGGCCGTCCGGTTGTCCAGCAGCGCCAGGGCCGCCTGCTCCAGGTCGCGGGCCCCGGCACTGCCGGCCTCGGCGGTCGCCTCGTCCATCACCAGCAGGGGCGGATCCCGCAGCACCAGCCGGGCCAGGGCCAGGTGCTGGGTCTGCACGGGGGTCAGCAGGTGCCCGCCGGCACCGACGAGCGTGTCCAGGCCGCCGGGCAGCGCGGCCACCCAGCGCTCGGCGCCCACCCGGGCGAGGGCGCGCCACAGGTCGCCGTCCGGCGTGCCGGGACGGGCGAGCAGCAGGTCGTCGCGCAGGGTTCCGGCGAACACGTGGGTCTCCTGCGAGACCATCGCCACCCACTCCCGCAGCCGCTCCGGTTCCACCTCGCCCACGGCGATCTGCCCGTGATCGTCACCGAGACAGAGAGTTCCGGCCGTGGCCGGGAAGAGACCGGCGAGAAGGCCCGCCAGCGTGCTCTTCCCGGCGCCACTGGTGCCCACGACCGCCAGCGACGACCCGGCCGGGACGTCCAGATCCACCCCCGCGACCACGTCGTGCACGCCGTCGTAGGAATGCCGCACCCCGCGCAGCCGAACCCGCACGCCGCCGTGCGGGAGTGGCGCCTGAGGGCGGACGCGCGGGGGCACCAGGGTGACCCCGACGATCCGGGCGAGCGCGGCGCCGGCGCGCTGCACCTCGTCGAAGGATCCCAGCAGCGTGCCGAGCGGGTCGAACAGGCGGTGGAACAGCAGTGCCGCCGCCGTCACCGCCCCGACGGTCACCAGATCGGCCCGCACCAGCCAGAATCCGGTCACCAGGATCGAGCTCAGCCCGGCCGCCTCGGCCGCGTTCATCGACTTCGACAACCACAGCGACACCCCGACCGTGCGCAGCCGCACCTCCAGGCTCTGCGCCGAGGCCCGCTCGATCCGGTCGGCCTGGAGCGCCGCCATCCCGTAAGCCGTTACGGTGGGACGTCCTTCGAGCGACTCCAGCAGCACCTGGCCCCGCTCGGCCGCCGCCCGCCGTTCGCTCGCGTACAGAGCTCCCGCCCGGGCCAGGTAGCGGCTCAGCCCGAACCAGTAGATCGGCAGCACCACCGCGAACGCGATCGCCAGCCGCCAGTCCAACCCGGCGACCGCCCCCACCGCGACCAGCACCGTCGTGAGGGCCGTGGACGCCTGCGTGATCAGCGGGACGGCGGCCACGAACGTCTCGACGTCGTCGGTGACCCGCGCGGTGATGTCGCCGCTGCCGGCCGATTCCAGCAGCACCGGTTCCAGGCCCAGCGCCCCGGTCATCGCCTGCTCGCGCACGTCGGCCGCGATCAGGGCGCCCAGGCGGGCCGTGGCCCGCTGAGCCAGGGCCGTCACGACCGCCCCGAGCACCGCGACCAGGCCGGTCAGCACCAGCATCACCGGCAGGGAGGAGGACCGGCCGAGCCGTACGTCGTCCACACACCGGCCCAGCAGCATCGGCAGGGCGACGATCCCGGTGCTGGCCAGGAACGTCCAGCAACCCGCGAGCGCCACCTCCCGGCGGTGCCGGGCCGCCGAACGGCGCAGCCCGTTCCAGGTCTGGCGGCCGGTGGCCACCGGCAGGGCGCTCATCGCCGCACCGCCTCACGGTAGCCGGGCCGTTCCAGGAGCGTGGCATGGTCGCCGACCAGTCGATCCCCGTCTGCGGTGGCGAAAACCACTCTGTCGCAGCGCATCAGCAACGCCGGTGAACTGGTGACGACGACCGTGCCGTGCCGGGCCCGGCCGCGTGCCTCCCGCAGTCGCCGGGCGATCGTGTCCTCGGTGACCGCGTCCACCGCCGTCAGCGGGTCGCGCAGCACCAGCACCGGCGGGTCGGCGGCCAGGGCCCGGGCCAGCGCCAGGCGCTGCCGCTGGCCGCCGGAGAGGTTCGCTCCCCCACCGGTCAGCGGTCCCGCGCCCAGGCCGTCGGCCGCGGCGGCGACCAGGGCCCGCTGCGTCCGTTCCGGTGGCGTCGCCCGCCCGGTGTCCAGGGCCGCCTCCACCGAACCGCCCAGCAGGTAGGCCGCCGGCGGCTCGGCCAGAACGTGCTGAACCGCAGGGTCCTGGGACGGGTACCGCGCGGCCAGGACGTCGTCCACCATTCTCTGTGCCGCATCCGCATCGGTGGCGACGACGCCGAGCATCTCGCCCTGCGCCAGTCCGAAGTCCCACCCGACGGGCAGCGAGCCATCGTCCACCGAAAGCGGTTCCTGATCAGAGAGATACGGCAGAATCCGGGCGGCACTGGCCCGCGACACCGTGATCTTCTGCACCCCGCTCGCCACCCGCTGCACCGGGTCGGCGACGAACGAGGCCATGGCGACCACGGTGATCAGCTCGCCCACCGTGATCCGGCCGCTGCTCGCCATCCGCCCGGCCAGCACCGTCGTCGTCACCACCACGGCGGCCGTGGCCACCAGGCCGGCCCCGGTCACCACCGCGGACGCGGTCGCCGCGTCCAGGGCCGCCTGCCGCGAGCGCCCGCTGACCAGCCGGTACCGGCGTGCCGCCTCGCCGATGCCGCCGAGGGCCCGCACCGGCCGCAGCGCTGCCACCAGCTCGGCGGCGAAGGCCGCCGCCAGTCCCGCGCGGTGCTGCTGCCGGGCGAGCCTGCGCTCCAGCCAGGGCGTGATCCGGTCGATCCCGGCCATCAGCAGCGGCACCACCAGGGCCAGTCCCAGCCCCAGGGCCAGATCCACCCGCACCAGCACGACCACGGTGACCGCGAGCCCGGTCACCCCGGACAGGATCAGCGAGACCGCCGGAAGCACCCCGGCCACCGCCGCGACGTCCGCGGTCAGCACGGACATCAGCTCCCCGGCGGGACGCTCGTACCCGGTCGCCGGGCGGCCCAGGATCCGGCCGGCGGCGCGCACCCGCAGGGTGTGGGCCTCCCGCTGGAGCGCCGCGGCCAGGATCCAGAACTGCACACCGCCGCCCAGGGCCAGCGCCACGAACAGTCCGAGGACGCCCGCCACGGCGAGCCCGAGGGTGGCGGGGGAACCGCCGTCGACGGCGTGGTCGACGGCCAGCCCGATGGCCAGCGGGACCAGCGCCTCGCAGCCCTGGTGGGCCATGGAGGCGCAGCCGCCCAGGGTCAGGGGCCGGGCGCGACGTCGGACGACGTCCAGGAGCAGGGTGTTCTCGGGGCGCATTGGGTAGGGACCTCGCGTCGATCACGGTCAGGAGTGATCGAACGGTAGGCAGCGGTCCGGGTGGGCGGCATTGATTCGGCCCTACCCGAATCCGCCGTCCTGCGTGGGCGAGCCGAGCAGCGAGAGCAACGCGGCCCCGGCCGGTTCCAGCTCGTACAGCACCCGGCGGCCGGAACGCCTGCGCCGGACCAGACCGGCGGCCAGCAGCCCGGCCAGGTGCTCGGAGACCGTGCTGGGCGCCAGCTTCAGCTCCTGGGCCAGGCCGGTCGTGCTGGAGGGCCGGCGCAGGGCCAGCAGCACGGCGGAGCGGGCGGGGCCGAGCAGAACCGTCAGCCGGTCGGGTGGGGACGACGAGGGCGGGCGCGCGGCGAGCAGTGCCTGTCCCGGGGCCTGGTAGGAGATCGACTGGATGTGCGGATGGTCGGTCGAGACCATCGAGGTGTTCCCGGCGAAGATCAGCGGGATCAGCAGCAGCCGCTGGTCGACCGCCACGAGGGTGGACTCCTTGCGGTGCCGCGGGAAGCTGAGCACCGGCGCCTGCCAGACCTGCGGGCCGTGCAGGTCCAGCAGCAGCGCGTCGGCGCCCTCGGTGGCCAGTGCCCGGGCCCGGCGCAGCACCTCCTCGTCCAGGGCCGTGCGCATCGCCGGCCAGTACGGTTCCACGGCCAGCTGCCAGTAGGTCGCGAAGGCGTCGGCCAGGCGGGCGAAGGCGGCCTCCGGCTCGCGCTCGTAGACCTGAAGGAAGGCGGGAATGCCTTCGGGGTAATGCTTCCCGAACTGCTCGCGCATCACGGCCGGTTCGGTGCGCCGCAACAGGCCGAGCTCGGTCTCCAGGTCAGGCAGGGCCTGCTCGGGCAACGGGGTGAACACGTCGGGGGTGGGGCGGCCGTGGTCCTTGCCGTACAGGTCGCCGTACAGCCGCAGCGGCGCCGTGCCCGGTTGCGTGCGCAGCACCTCCCGGGCCCGGTCGGCCCAGTCGGTGTACGGCCACGGCACCGCGACCGGGTGCCGGTGCAGGAGCTCCAGGCTGCGGATCATCTCGAGTAGAGGGCTGATCGTGATCCGCGTGCGGGCCCGGGTGATCTCGTCGAGATGGATCCGGATCACGTGCTCACCCGTCAGCGCCCACGGCTCACGTACACCCGCCGCACGACGTCCTCGACGTCCGGCTCCTCCACCGAGAGGTCGCGCACCGCGGCCTGATCCGACACCGCCGCGAGCAGGGCCGCGGCCGTGGTGACCTCCGGGTCGAAGGCCAGGCGCTGACGCAGGCCGTCGGCCTCGCTGCCCAGGTGCTCGGCGTGCGGCAGGCCGTGCAGGTCCGGTGTCGGGGCGGTCAGGTCCACCACCAGCACCCGGCGCATCGCTACCGTCTTCGACAGCCCGGCCAGGGTGCCGTCGTAGGCCAGGCGGCCCTGGTCGACCAGCAGGATCCGCTCGCACAACCGGCTGACGTCGCCCATGTCGTGCGTCGTCAGCAGCAAAGTCGTTCCGTGCACGGCGCGTTCGGCCAGTAGGAACTCCCGCAGCCGCTGCTTGCTGACCACGTCCAGGCCGATCGTCGGCTCGTCCAGCACCAGCAGCTCCGGCGAGTGCAGCAACGCCGCGGCCACCTCCCCGCGCATGCGCTGGCCCAGGGACAGCTGACGCACCGGGGTGGCCAGGAACTCCCCCAGCTCCAGGTGCTCGACCAGCTCGGCGGTGCGCTCGTGCTCGCGGTTCTTGCTGAGGTCGTGCACGGCGGCGAGGATGCCGAACGACTCGGCCAGGGGCAGGTCCCACCACAGCTGGGAGCGCTGCCCGAACACGACGCCGAGCCGGCGGGCCAGACGACGGCGCTGCGTCACCGGTTCGAGCCCGCAGGTGCGGGCGGTGCCGGAGGAGGGCACGAGGATGCCGGCGAGCATCTTGATGGTGGTGGACTTCCCGGCGCCGTTGGCGCCGATGTAGCCCACGGACTCTCCTGCCGCGACGTTGATCGTCAGGTCCTCGACCGCGGTGACCTCTTTGCTGCGCAATCCCTTGGTGCGCACCCGGAATCGGCGGGTGAGCGACTCGGTCCGGATGACGGGTTCGCCGGTGGACGGGGTGGACGGGCCGGGCATCAGCCTCCGCCTCCTTGGTAGTGCCGGGTGCCGGTGCGCCAGGACAGCCAGGCCAGGCCGCCCGTCCACAGCGCCGCCACCGGTGCCAGCCATCCGGCCCAGGTGGGCAGGTGCCAGGGGGCGGGCAGGCCCAGCAGGGTGAGGGTGGGCAGGTAGCCGGCGAAGGCCATCGGGACGGTGAAGCCGAACAGGGCGATCAGCGGCCGGTTCCAGACCGATCCCGGCTGGGTGGAGGCGTAGCGTCCGCCGTAGACCACGCTGTTGGTCATCTCGGCGGCATCGACCAGGAAGAACTGCGCGCCCGAGGCCGCCACGAAGGTGCCGGTGGAGATGGCGGTTCCGGACAGCAGGCTGAGCAGGACCAGCAGGACGCTGCCCGGGGTGAGCGGCACGTGGTTGGCGATCAGGGCGCCGGTCAGCACGGTGAGCCCGACCATCACCCGGCTCACCCGCCGCAGGCTGATGTCGCTGGTGATCAGCTGGGCCAGCAGGGGCTGGGGGCGCAGGCAGAACACGTCGAAGGTGCCGGCCCGCAGGTACTGCGGCAGCGTGTCGAGGTGCCCGACCAGCAGGTCGGCGATGCTGAAAGCGGTGTCGGCCAGGCCGAACACGAGCAGGGCGGTGGTCAGGTCCAGGCCGCCGATCCCGTCCACGGACCGGTAGAGCACCCAGACCTCGGCCAGTTCCACCAGCCCGATCAGCAGCGAGGTGACCAGGTCCAGGCCGAAACTGGCCCGGTAGCTGCTCTGGGCGCGCACCCGGGCGCCGAGCATTGCCCGGTAGGGCCGGACGAACGACGTGCGCTCAGCCACCCTGCACCTCCAGCCGCCGGCGCCCGGCCCGGGTGACCAGCTGGCCGACCGCGAGTGTCCCGGCGATCCAGGCCAGCTGCACGAGTACCGCCTGTGCCGCCGGGATGCCGCTCAGGCGCCCGGACAGCACGTCGATCGGGGTCTGGAGCATGCTGGGGAAGGGCGTGGCCCTGGCCACCGCGAGCAGCCAGGCGGGAAACAGCGTGACCGGCACGAACAGGCCGGCCAGGAATCCGGAGAGGATCATGTAGGCGGTCTGGAGCCCACGCGTCTCCAGCATCCAGAACCCGGCGACGGCCACCAGATACACCGTCAGGAAGGACAGCGTCACCCCCGAGACGACGCTGACCACGCCCAGCCCCAGGGTCACCGGGTCGACCGGCAGGCGCATGCCGCCGACCAGCATGCCGAGCAGGATCAGCGGGACGGCCCGGGGCAGCAGCGCGAACAGCGCCCGGCCGACCTCCTGGGCGGTGGTCACGGTCTGGAGATCGACCGGGCGCAGCAGGTCGACGGCGATGCTGCCGTCTTTCATCCGGGTGGCGAGATCGCTGCGACCGGACAGGTTCACCGACCCCAGCAGCGCCTGGGACAGCCAGGTGTAGGCGGCGATCGACGCGGTGTCGTAGCCACCGATGCTCCCGCCTCCGGCGTGCACCGCCGCCACCAGGATGCTGGCCTTGAGAAAGCCGAAGGTGGCGTTGGCGACCAGGCCGCCCAGCGCGGCCGCCCGGTAGCGGGAACCCCGTCGCCAGCCGGCCAGGAACATCCGCCGGTGGATCCGGAACCACACCCGAGCGCGCATCGTTGCGGGAGCTTAGCCGCCGGGCGGCAAATCACGCGAATGTTTTCTGGTCAGGGACGGCAGGTGCCGGACGTCCTCGGTACCTGCCGACCCTGCCAGGCCGGCGTCCCAGCCTCACCCCAGGCACCCTCCCCCGTTCCCCCGCTTCCCCAGCGCATCCGGGGCGACGGCCAGATCGACGCCCAGCCCGGCATCGCCACCCGAGACCGCTTGCAGGGTGACGCCTTCCGGCAGGTCGAGGTCCACCGTACGGGGGTCGAGCGGATTGCCCGCCCCGGTGCCGAGCCGGCCGGCCAGACCGGCGAGCAGGGACGCCTGCACCAGGCGGTCGCCCACGGCGACGGTTTCGGGGGTCAGCGTCAGGGAGGTCCCGTCGACCTCCAGCCGCATGAGTACTGTCAGCGGGGCACCGAGCATCCGCTGCTGGAGCGTCACCGCCAGCAGACCGTCCTGCCAGCCGAACGTAGCTCCCGACAGTGCCTGCGCGGCATCGTCTTCAGCGTCGCCGGCGGAGCCCAGCCGCTCGGTGAGGGCGTCCCATCCGATCGTCGCCGACGCGGTGGCCGATCCGACCGTGACAGGACGTCCGGGCCCCACGTCGTGCAGCGTCAGGTCCACCTCGCCCGCGCCGAGCAGATCGGCGGCCCGGCCGGCGGTGCTGATCGACGAAACCGGCAGCCCGTCGATCGTGACCGTGCCGAACGATCCCGAGACCAGTTGCAGCAGAACCGGTGTGCGACCGAGGGACAGCTCCGGGGCGATGGAATCGTCCCCGGTCGCGCAGCGCAGGGCGGTCGTGATCCGGCTCTCCGCACGCCGGGCGATGACGACGTCGGCCACCGCCGTCAGCGCGATCAGGAGCACCAGCACGACCACGGTGACCAGAACCGGGCGCCGCCAGGCGGCGCCCCGACCGGGCCGGGCCACCCGCAGTCGCGGACCGCCCCTCATGCCCGCGAGGCGGCGGACTGGAACGACGCCGGTTCCTGGTCCACGGCAGGCAGTTTCGCGCCCTCGACGTCCAGGTTCGGCAGAATCCGGTCCAGCGGCCGGGGCAGCCACCACGCCCGGCTCCCGAGCAGGGTGAGCACGGCCGGCACCAGCGTCAGCCGCACCACGAAAGCGTCCACCAGCACCCCGAAGGCGAGCGAGAGGGCGATCATCATGATCGTCGGGTTGTCGCTGAGCGCGAAACTGGCGAAGACACCGATCATGATCAGGGCCGCCGCCACCACGACCCGCCCGGACGCCTGGACCCCGGCCAGCACGGCACCGCGCGCATCACCGGTGTGCGCGTGACTCTCGTGCATGCCGGAGACCAGGAACACCTCGTAGTCCATGGCCAGGCCGAACAGCACCGACATCAGGATGATCGGCATGAAGCTGATCAGCGGCCCGGCCTCGTCCACGCCCAGCAGGCCCAGGCCGTGGCCCCACTGGAACACGAACACGGTGAAGCCCATCGCCGAGCCGATCGACAGCAGATAGCCCAGGGTGGCCTTGATCGGCACCGCGATCGAGCGGAACACCATCATCAGCAGCACCAGCGACAGGCCCACCACGACCACGGCGTAGGGCACCAGTGCCGCCGAGAGCCGGTCGGACAGGTCGATCTGGATCGCGGTCTGCCCGGTGACCTGCGTGTCCGTACCGGTCTCGGACAGGATGCCCGCCTCGGCCTCACGGATCGCGGTGACCAGCTCGGTGGTCGCCGGGTCCCGCGGGCCGGTGGCCGGCACGACCTGGACCACCGCCACCGAACCGTCCTGCGCGTAGGCGGCCGGGATCGCGGCGGCGACCCCCGGGATCTCCTTCAGCCGGGCGGCGACGGCCTGCGCCGACCTCTGCGGATCGTTGTGCCCCTCGGTGTCGGCGACCACCAGCAGCGGGCCGTTCACGCCCGGCCCGAACTCCTCGGCGATCAGGTCGTAGGTCTTGCGCTCGGTACTGCCGGCCGGTGACGTCGACTTGTCGGGCAGCGCCAGTTCCATGTCGGCCGCCGGCACCGCGACGGCGCCCAGGGCGAGCACGCAGACCGCGATGGTCAACCATGGACGACGCGAGGTGAGCGCCACCCAGCGCCGGCTGGCGTTCGCGACGCCGGGCCGCGAGCGCCGGTACGCACGTGAGCCGGGCGCGGGGCGCATCCGCTCGCCGGCGAACCCGAGCAGGGCCGGCAGCAGGGTGAGGGCGACCAGGACGGCTGTGGTCACGGTCGCGGCGGCGGCCGTGCCCATCACCGTGAGCATCGGCACCTGGACGACGGACAGGCCCAGCAGGGCGATGACCACGGTCACCCCGGCGAACAGCACGGCGCTGCCGGCGGTCGCGGTGGCCCGGGCCACCGACTCGGCCACGGGCAGGCCCTGGGCCAGCTGGCCGCGGTGCCGGGAGACCAGGAAGAGGGCGTAGTCGATGCCGACGGCCAGGCCGAGCATCAGCGCCAGGGTGGGGGCGGTGCTGGAGACGGTGAACACGTGCGAGAGCGCGTAGAGGCCGCAGATGCCGACGGCGACCCCGATCAGCGCGGTCAGCAGGGGCAGGCCGGCTGCCAGGAACGAGCCGAAGGTCACCAGCAGCACCACCAGGGCGATCGCCAGTCCCATCAGCTCGGTGACGTGACCGGACTCGCCCGTCCCGGAGTACGCCTGGCCGCCGGTCTCGACGGTCAGCCCGGCGTCGCGGGCCGCCGAGACGCTCTGCTCCAGGCCGGGCACGGCGTCCTCGTCCAGTTCGTCGGACTCGACCGCGTAAGAGACGCTCGCCAGCGCGGTGGAACCGTCCGCAGAAACGGTCTTACCCTGGAACGGGTCCGAGACCGCCACCACCTGAGGCGCTTTCCCGGCCGCGGCCAGAGCCTGCTGCACCGTCTGCCGGTTCTGCGGGTCGGTGATCTTCTGCCCGCCCGGGGCCCGGAACACGATCTGGGCGCTGGTGCCGGCGGCTGACGGGAGCGCCTCGCCGAGGTCGTCCATGGCCTCCTGCGAGCTGGAACCCGGCAGCGTGAACGCGTCGTCGAGGTTGCTGCCCAGCCGGCCGGCCGTGCCCCCGGCCACCAGAAGGATCAGCAACCAGCTGACCAGAACGAGGAGCCTTCGCCGGTAGGCGAACCGGCCCAGGCGGTACAGAGCGGATGCCATGTCTGACCTTCGGTCTCACACCGGACGGCTCTCGCCCGGTGCCAGACATCCGACCCCGCGCACTCGACGGTCCGCCGACGTGGAACCTGACGGTCGGCTGACGGTTGCCCCACCACCTCGTGGGGATCCGGGGAGGACAGGGGCGTTCGGCAGCTCAGCCGTAGGGTCCGAGAAATCTCTCCCCGTCGAAATGAATGAGGTGGGTGGGGTCCTCGGCGCACCACACTTCGGTCTCCCAGGCGATCTCGCGCAGGTACTTACGCATCTCGGTGCGCGAGGGAAAGCAGCTGACGTAGACGAGCCCGGCGGTGGAGCCGGCGAACAGTGTCTGGAGCTCGCCGTGCCGTTTGGCGTCGACCGGGCCGTGGGAGGAGGCAGCTTCCATCAGCACGAGCCAGTTCCGGTCCGGCATGTGCACGATGACGTCGGGCATCTTGCCGTGACTGTCGACGGTCACTCCCAGTCCGGCGAGGGCATCCTGTTCCCACACGGACCATTTCGCGTCGGCGTCGCCGAGGTAGAGCAGGTGGCCGCCGGGCAGGAAGCAGGCGCCGAAGTCTTCGACGATCTGTTTGATCAGGATGTTCTGGCCACCTGGGCTGAGGGTCAGCTGCGAGCCGTCCAGGGTGGTGACGGGGATGCGCTCCAGGTCGCGGGCCGCGGCGTACTGCGCGCGCAGGCCGGGCAGGTCGACCAGGTAACCGGTCACTTCCGCGTCGAAGTCGGCGGTTCCGTAGACACGCGCGAGGGCCAGCGCCCGGTCGGTGAGCTGGTAGCACCATTTCGGGGAGTTCACCGGTCGGCCGGGAGCGTCAGGGTTCTGCTCGACCAGCATCGCTTCGGCGAACTGGTGCAGAGTCCGACGCCGCACCGTCTCACGGGTGTTGGGTTTGTAGGCGACGTCGTACTGCACCCGGATGTGCTCCATGATCTCCACCGTGCGCAGGAGCGGGTTGCGGGCTTCGGGCCACGGGGTGTCGGGGGTGAGCCCGAGCAGGGCCAGCAGGATCAGGGCCGAACGCTCGTTGGATCGCTCGGCGTCGAAGCCGAGCGCGGTGAGAAGACGGCGAGCCTCGCTGACCCGGTCATGGCCGTTCATCGGGCGATCCCGGGGATGTGCTCGGCCACCATCGTGTCGATGATTTCCTGGGCGGGCATGGCGTCGGAATCGAGTGCCGCACCCAGCGTGATGAGGTGTTCGGACAGCGGGTAACGCATCGCCTTGAGGTCACCGACGTTGACCTGGGTGTGTCCCGAGAACGTCCGGAAGTGCTCGTCGAGCAGGCTGCTGTTCAGCCACAGCGCGAGTCCGTAGGCGAGATCGCGCGGCAGGCCCTTCTTGGCCGTGTGGATGAAGTTCAGCTTGTTGTCGAGCCCCAGCCACGCGTGCGGTGTCTCGCCGGGCTCATGGACGGCCGCGACGACCCGTCGTCGTTCCTCCTTGGAGGAGAATCGTTTGACAAGGACGAAGCGCTCGTCCGGGACGAGCCACTTACGGGTCTCGTCGTTGACGACAATGGCCTGGTCCTTGGTTTTCTCAACAGGCCAGTGCACGAGGCCGCCGGAGATGTTGGAGGGGTACAGCAGGGGGACGCTGTGGTGGACGGGTCGTGGACGGATGTGTTCTCTCAGCCGGAAATCGACGACGGGCCCGGTCGACGCCTTGACCCCCAGGGCTGTCAGGTCGCACGGCAGCAGGTCGAACACGTCGGCGAGCGCCGAGTGCCGGGCGCTGGTGGGGAGCCGGACGAAGCTGTCGGGGTCGGTGGGTTTGACGACCTCGGCGTAGGGCACGGTTCGTGAGGTGGCCTCGTCGTCGGTGCCATGGCTGACCGTCAGCAGCACGTTGCCGCGCGGCGCGGCCTTGGTGGCGGAGAAGATGACGTTCTCCTGGAGCACACCGCCGTCGGCGAACACGCTCTTGCGGCTGTCGAAGAGGTGGATGCGCTCAAGCGTGACGGCGGTGAGGAAGCTTCTGCGGAACGCCTTGAAGTACGTGCCGTTGGCGAACGAGCGGGGGGTGATGGCGGACAGCTGCCCGCCCTCGGTCAGAAGGTCCGCGGCGATGAGCAGGAAGGTCGAGTAGATGTTCGGGGTGTCGAGGCCGTCGGGTGCCAGCCGGGCCCGGCTCCCGGCCGGCAGTTTGTAGTAGGGCGGGTTCATCGGGATGAGATCGAACTGCTCCAGGGGCGCCGTGGTCCTGCGCAGCCCGACGTGCATGTCGAGCAGGTCGTCCTGCACCAGTTCGGTCGTGATCTTGATGTCCCGGGCCCGGCCGAGGGCGATGCAGTCGTCGAGGGCGTCGGCCAGGGCGGGCACGACACCGCCGTCTTTCTCCACGGCCACGATCTCGATGGTTCTGGTGATCTGTTCGGTGGCAAGGCGTGCCACGAGCGCCGCGGTCAGGGATCCCGTGCCGGCTCCGGGATCGAGGATCCTGATCCTGTCACGGGCGGTGAGCGCGAACATCGACACGATGAGCCGGGCCGCCGGCACCGGCGTGAAGAACTGGCCGTGAGCTGCCTGGGACGTTTCGTCGAGGCCGCCCATGACCTCGCTGCGCCGTTGCTCGGCTCTCGACAGGAAGTCGCTGATCGCCGGATCGGCGATGTCGGAGAGGCCGGCGGTCCGCGTCATGCTCGCACCCTATGTCCAGGCCGTGTCCCAGCATGTCCCACCTCACCAGGACGGCCGGGCGCTGCACCTCACCGGGGTGGAGCCCTCCGACGGTGGGCGTGTTCGACGGGCCTGTGCCCGGGCCGGTTTGCCCCGGCCACCGACGTCCGGCATGTCCGGAGCTTGGACGCCGGAGAGGTGGGGCCAAACCGCTTCATGGACGACGAGGGGTCCCGACTGGTTCAACCTGCTCCAGCCTCCACAGCGGTTCGTCCCGGCCCACCGCGGCGAGGGACAGCCCTTGACGCACCACCAGTTCCCGCGCCGCAGGCCCGATCCGGGCCAAGAACTCGCTCTCCGGAAGAGCCGGACCGCTCCCGCCGAGGCCGTCACCCTTCGCGCTGCCCTCTGCCCGGCCGCCCGCGTGCGCGCCGGTTCCCTTGCTCAGCACCGCCGGGGTGGTCGTGGCCTCCAGCGCCTCCCAGACCGCCCCGACCTGGCGGGTCAGTACGTCGTGGCCGGTGGCGTCGTCCCAGCGCACCGACACCTGACCGGCCCCCAGCACCTCCGGCGCGAACAGCCCGGCGGGGCGGTGCCGGGTGCCGAGGAACCGCACGAGAGCGGCCACCCGCAGCCCGGGTTCGGTCACCACGCCGGCACCGGCGAGCGCGCCCTCCGGCCCCTGCGCCCCAGCCGGTAGCGGCAGGAAGCACTGCTCCCTGCCCCCGCACTCCAGGGCATCGGGCAGGGTGGGGTGCTGGTGCACCTGGTGCAGGGCGCCGGGCCCGACCCGGCTGCACATCCACCAGGCCGACGGCAACAGCCGGCGCACGTGGCGGGCGAACGCGCCCGCGTCGTCCTCAAGCATCCAGACCGTGGTGCTCCGGCTTGCCCGGACCGTCGCTGACACGCCGGTCATTATGACGCCGGGGCACTCGCGCACATGGTTCATGTGTAGGCGTTCGCCGACATCCGCGAAAGTGGTCGAACGGCCACACGAACGAGTGGGCGTTCGACCACTTTGATCAGCTGGCCCTCCTGGCGACGCCAAGCCGGCCCGAGGAACGGTGGCTGGGAGCTCACGGGCGCGAAGCGCCGCTCAAGGCCTTTTCGCCGCGCGCCAGCGCGCCCCACCCGAACAGGATGTTCGGGGGTCACCCCTCTTCTGGCTGCGACACAGCTACACAGTCACTCTATCGAAGTAGCTTGAGCAGGTGCTGTTTCCCACTCCGGCTCTCACCGCGGCCGACCTTCATGTCCTCGAGCAGATCGACGTGATGCGTCAGCGTCTGCGCCACCTGGTCCAGGGAGCTCCCGCCCCTTGGGAGGACAGACTGCGCACGTTCTTGACCGCGGACGCCGTCGCCGCTTCCAACACCATTGAGGGATTCCGGGTTTCCACCATCGATGCCCAGGACCTCATCGCCGGCGAACGAGACGTCGAGGTCTCCGCTGAGGACCGGGAAGAAACCCTGGCGTATCAGCGAATGATGACGTACGTGCAGACCCTGCACGACGTCAGCGATTTCAGCTTCGACAAGGGCCTGCTCAACGGGATGCACTGGATGCTCCAGGGGCACCGGCACACCCCACGACGGCCGTCCGGCCAGTGGCGACCGGGGCCGGTCTACGTCACCGACCCCCGCGACCCCTCGGTGGCCGCCTACACCGCACCCGACGCCGACCAGGTACCGGGTCTGATGGGTGAACTCGTCGACTGGCTCAATCAGGACGACGGTGAGGCCGCTCTGGTCCGGGCCGCCATCGCCCACCTGAACCTGGTTTCCATCCATCCCTGGTCCGACGGCAACGGCCGCATGTCACGATCCCTGCAAACCCTGCTCATCGCCCGCGAAGGAGTCCTGGCCCCGGAGTTCTCGTCGATCGAGGCCTGGCTGGGCCGCCCCGGCAACACCTGGGAGTACTACCGGCAACTCGGCGACCGGGGATCGCAGTACCAACCGGACCAGGACGTCGGTGACTGGGTGCGCTTCAATCTGCTCGCCTACCACCAGCAGGCCCAGACCGTCCAAGGCCGCTGGGACCGATCCGCCGCGGTCTGGGACCTTCTGGAGCCGGCCGTCCAGCGGCTCGGCCAAGAATCGCGAACCATCTCCGCCCTGCACGAGGTCGCCATGACCGGCCGCATCCGCCGGGTCCGCTACGAACAGGCCGAAGGCCTGAGCACTCAGCAGGCCCAACGGGATCTCAGAGATCTGGTCGCGCTCGGCGTCCTGGTGGCTTCCGGGCGCACCAGGGCCAGGACCTATGTGGCCGGACCTGGTTTCCCCGAGCGAGCGCTGGAGACCGCGCGCACACCGATGACCCTGACCGACCCCTACCGCAGCGCCCCGGCGTGAAGTCGGTAGATCCGGCTCGAGTGGGTGGCTCGGGACCCTCGCCGGCGCAGACGGAACGTGTGATCTCCGGCCCGCAGCCGACGTTCGGCGCGAGCTTGTCGATCACGTCGTAACGAGGTCCTTCGCGGAACAGCGCGCCGTCCTCGGCCACCGCGATGCATGTCGGTGGGCCCGGTCCGTCCGGGTGCGTCATGCGCAGGGCGCTTCACCGCCGCGGCCGCGATCCGCGAGGGCGCTCCCGCCATGGCCTCGGTGGGTCAGGCGCCGTCCCTGCTCAACTCGGTGGTTCAGGCCGGACCGGACGGCGCCCTACGGCCGGGCGCCGATCCGGGGGCACCCGGATCGGTGTCCGGGGCGGACTTCCGGCGCCGGCTGGGCGACTCCACACCGTTCCTCCTGGGCGGTCCGGCCGTACTCCCCCGCCGAGCTGATGAGCGTGGTGCTGAGCACCGTCGTGGCCCGGGTGAGCGAGCTGGAGGCCGAGCCCCCGCAGCACGTCGTCCTCACCTGCCCGGCGGTCTGGGGGCCGTACCGTCGCGAGCAGTTCACCGAGATGATCCGGGGGCGGGACTGGACCTGGAGCGGGTCACGGTCGTCACCGAGGCCGAGGCGGTGACGCTCCAGGTGGTCATGGAGTCGGGCGCCGGGCAGCCACCCGCCCCGGTGGCCGTGTACGACCTGGGCGGCGGCACCTTCGACGCCACCCTGGTCGGGAGCACCCCGGACGGCTCACAGGTGCTGGGGGTGCCCGAAACACTGGAGTGGGTCGGCGGTATCGACCTGGACGAGGCTCTCATGGACCTGGTGAACACCGAGCTCGGCGGCGTCATGTCGGGCATGGACCCCTCGGACCCGGCGCAGGCCCTGACCCTTCAGCGGATCCGGCCGGCCTGTGAACGGGCCAAGGAGGAACTGGCGAGACGTGCGCAGGCGACGATCTGGACCGGATGCCTGCCTGGCCAGCCGGCCGATGCCGGGACCCGGTGAGGGCACCTCGGAGGGGCTGACGCCCGGCATCGGTGGACCGGACGCAGCCGATGCTCACCTCACCCGGCGCGGCACTCCGGGCATGTCCCGAAAATATCCAGACTCCAGGCAATGTCGAGGAAGTCGTGCTCAGCGGCGATGGCCTGAACCCACTGCCCGGGTGTACTGCTGTCGACTTCCTCCGCCCGGCAGCAGACCCGGCACACGAGGTGATGGTGCGGGCGGGTGTTGTGGGCCGTGCCGCAGTACCGGTAGAGCGCCTCGCCGCCGGCGTCGTGGATGACGTCGACCTGATTCCTGTCGACGAACATCTGCAAGTGCCGGTACACGGTGGACAGGCTGACCTCCGAGCCGTCCCGGCGCAGACCCAGGAAGAGGTTCTGTGCGCTGAGGAACTCCGACGACTCGGACAGGGCCTTGCGTACGAGGTCGCCCTGCCGGCTCTTGCGGTGGCGCCTACCGGGCCTGATCTTTTCCCCTGGCAGCACGTGAGTCTCCTGGACCGATCGAGTGGACGGCCGACCGTCTGGCGTGAAACGCCTGCGCCGTCCACCCGTACCGGATGCCCGGAATCTCCGACGGCGCCAGCCGTTTATCGAGAATGATTATTGTCTTCAATTCATGACGGGTGAACCGGCCGAGGCGAGCAACCGGCGGTAGACCCCTTCCTGCCCGGCCAGTTCGGCGTGCGTCCCCCGCTGCACCACACGCCCGGCGTCCATGACCAGGATCTGGTCGGCGTCCACCACCGTGGCCAGGTCGTGCGCCACCAGCACCACGCTGCCCGCGCGGGCCAGCCGGTGCGCGGCCTCCAGCACCAGACGGCGGTTGGCCGGGTCCAGGGCCGAGGTGGCCTCGTCCATCAGGGTCAGCGGAGCGGCCTTGAGCAGCGCCCTGGCCACACACACGCGCTGCCGCTGACCGCCGGACAGCCGGCTGCCACCAGGGCCGGCCGGGGTCTCCAGCCCGGCCGGCCACTGCGCGACGGTCTGCTCCAGCCCCGCCGCGGCGACGGCCCGGGCCACCTCCGCGTCGGTGGCACCCGGGCGCCCGGCCCGGATGTTCTCGCCGACGCTCGCATCGAGCAGGTAATCGTCCTGGAGCACGGTGGCCAGCCGGCCGTACAGGTCCTCCGGGTGCAGCGTGCGCAGATCCATCCCGTCCATCACGACGGTTCCTGCATCCGGGTCCCAGAATCGCGCCAGCAGCCGGATCAGCGTGGTCTTCCCGGCACCCGACGCACCGACCAGTGCGGTGAGCCCTTGCCGCGGCAACGTCAACGAGACCGTGTCCAGGGCAGTTTCGCTCCCGTAACGGAACGACACCGCCTCGGCCTCCACCAGATGGCCGGACAGGGCGATCCCGGCGGGCGGCAGAACCGTCAGCCCTTCGGCATTCATCATCCCGGCCAGACGCGTGAGCAGGCCCTGATGCAGACGCAGGCTGGCAGCCAGCTCGGCCCCCGCCGAGGCGACCGCGCTCAGCCGGGCCAGCACCACCAGCGCCCCCACCACGACCGGCACGTCGAGGGTGCCGCTGTCGATCCAGACGGCACCGGCGGTGACCATCACGGCGAACAAGGCGTTCAGCGTGACGCCGAACAGCAGCAGGCCCGGGATGACGGTGCCGGTCGAGCGCAACGCCTCACGCCGCACCTGCCCGAGTGCGGTCCGCAGATCACCGGAGTCCCCGTCTGCACCGTCGGTACGGATCAGATGCTGGCGCTGCGCGTACTCCAGCAACCTGCTCGTGCCCTCGACCCCCGCCGCGTGCCGACGGTCGTCCACCGAGGCCGCCAGGCGCCCGCTGAACCGGCTGACGTACCAGGCGATCACGGACGCCCCCAGCGCGGTCAGCGTGTACCGCCAGTCCAGTACCACCAGCGTCAGCGCAGCCGCGACGGGCGTGATGACCGCGGTCATGGCCGGCCGCAGCAACAGCGCCGGATACGACATCAAGGTCGTCACGCCACCGGTGGCCGTCGCGATCGCCTCCGCCTGACGGGCCGGCGTGAACCAGCCCAGCGGCAGCACGGACAGGTGCTCACCGAGTGCCACGTGCAGGGCCCGGGCACTGGTGCTGCCCACCCGGAAAGCCACCGCCTGAGCCACCCACTGCACGATCAGGAAGGCCACGACCGCTACGCCCAGCGCCGTCATCGCCGGTCCGGCATCCCGCGAAGGATCCAGGCACCGGGCGATCACCAGGCCGGTCAGTCCCAGGGCGACGCCGTGCAGCACCGCGGCCGCGCCGAGCCAGCCGGTGAGAAGGGCGAACTGCCGGCGCTCGGGCCCGGGCAGGATCCGGTAGAAGTCACGCAGCATCAGATCTGGCTCCCAGCAATGGTTTCGGACGACTCGTGAAGGGCCCGGTAGGCCGGGCAGGTCTCCAGCAGATCCGCGTGGGTGCCCCGCCCGGCCAGCCGCCCGTCCTGGAGCACGAGGATCAGGTCGGCGGACCGTACCACCGGCATCTGGTGCGAGATGACCAGCACCGTGCGCTCACGGGCCTGTTCCCGCAGGGTCTCGACCAGGCCGGCAGCGGTGGTGGGGTCGACCGCCGACAGCGCCTCGTCGAGCACCAGGGCCCCGGGCGAGCGCAGCAGGGCCCGGGCCAGGCAGACCCGCTGCCGCTGTCCGCCGGACAGATCCGCCTCCTGGCCCAGTACGCAGTCGTAACCACCCGGCAGAGCCATGATCTCGTCGTGGACACCGGCCCGGCGGGTCGCCTCGACGACCTGCTCCCGGGGCACCGGCCGGCCACCGGTCAGGTTGTCGATCACACTGGCCCGGCGCAGGCCGGTGTCCTGGAACACCAGCCCGACCCGCTCGTACAGCCGGTCCTCGCCGATCTCCCTCAGGTCGGTCCCCCCGAGCAGCACCCGGCCCGAGTCCGGGTCGGTGAAACGGGCGAGCATCGCGGCGACCGTGCTCTTGCCGCTGCCCGAGGCACCGGCCAGTGCCACCAGGCCACGCTCCGGCAGCGTGAACGACACGTCGTCCAGAGCCGCGTGCTCCCCGTCGTAGTGGTGGGTGACGTTCTCCAGCCGAAGCGGGCCGTGGGCGTCCGTGGTTCCCCAGGTCAGGGTGGGCTGGGCGAGGAAGTCCCGCACCGACGTGGCCGCCGCCAGCCCGGAGCGGACGGCCTGGAGACGAGGGCCGCCGACCGCGACCGGTGCGCTGACGGCGGGCCCGAGCAGCACCCCGGCCACCACCGCCCGGGCCTCGAACCAGCCGTGTTCCAGGCCGATCCCGCCGATCAGGGCGATCCCGGCGGCGGTCAGGCCGGGAGCCACGACCAGCCAGGACGCGGTCGTGGCCGTGGACGTGCCCTTCGACCAGCTCCGGAAGAAGTCGTGAAAGTCGTTGACGGCGGCCAGGTAACGCTCCCGCGCTCCACCGGCACCGCCGTACACCTTGGCGCTCGGCAGGCCGTGCACGTAATCGACGACGGCGGCGCCGATCTGCTGCTGGGTACGCCCGAACTCGGCGAAGCCGGCCCCGGACCCGCGCAGCGCCCGCAGATAGAAGGCTACCCCCAGGACCAGCGGCACGACGCTGATCAGGGCCAGCCGCCAGTCCACGGCGAGCAGCGCGACGATCCCGGCCACCGGGGTCACCACCAGCCCGGTGACGTCCAGCAGGGTGTGGGCGACCAGGTAGTGCAGGGCGGCGGTGTCGTCCTGCACCACCTTCTTGATGCGCGCCGCACCGGCGCCGGTCACCGTCGGCAGCGGGGCCCGGCGGACGACGCGGGCCAGGTCGGTCTGGATCCGCCAGGTGAGGTTCGCGTCGGCCCGGTGCGCGATCCAGGTGGCGAGCGCGGCCGCCACGGCGGCGCCGAGCACGGCGATCACCGCACTGACGACGAGGGCGCCCTGGGGCAGCGGCTCGTGGTCGATCCAGGCGCCGGTGAACGAGCTCAGGGCCAGCAGGGGCGCGAGCGCGAGCAGCCCGGCGAGGGTCTGCAAGGCCACCGCGGCGGTCAGGGGGGCGCGGACGGGCCGGAGCAGATCCATGGGGCTCTGCGTTGTCTCAGGGTTTTTCGGGGTCACTGAAGTCGGCCTCCGGTGAGGGTGAGGACGCGGGTGGCGCGGGCGGCCACCTGGTGCTGGTGGGTGATGAGGACCATGGGGGTGCCGTGTCGCCGGCGCCAGGTCAGCAGGGCGTCGAGCACGAGGTCGGTGGTGTTCGCGTCGAGGGCTGCCGTGGTCTCGTCGCAGATCAGGACGGCCGGGGCGGCGGCCAGGGCACGGGCCAGGGCGACGCGGTGGCGCTGCCCGCCGGAGAGGCGGTCGGGGGTACGGTCGAGCACGTCGGGCGGAAGGGCGAAACAGGCGATCAGCTCGGCTGTTCCGGTCGGCGCCGGCAGGCCACGGCGGTCGGCCGAGGCCAGGGCGCGGGTGAGGCTGCGGCGGACGTTCTCGTGCGGGTTGAGGGCGGCACGGGCGTCCTGGCCGACGTACGCCAGATAGGGCTGGCCCGTCCGGGCCCGGGCCGCGGCGTCCCAGGGGGTGGGGGTGCCGTGGACGACCAGACGGCCGGTGGCCGGTACGGCCAGACCGCTCAGGGCCCGGGCCAGGGAGGTCTTGCCGGATCCGGAAATGCCCTGCACGGCCACCAGTTCGCCGGGGACGAGGCGCAGGCTGACGGCGTCGAGCAGGCGGCGTCCACCCCGTTCGACACTCACGTCAAGAGCTTCCAGCGCGGGGACGCTCTCTGCCGCAGTGGTTCTCGCGTCCTGCCCGGTGCGTGCCCGCGGCGGTGGGGGCGCCGTACGCTCGCGGGGAGTTGCCGGCCGCAGGCGGCCGGCGGTGAGTTCGAGGACGTCGGTGGCGACCCGGCCGGCCAGGTCGCGGTCGTGGGTGATCAGCAGGACGGCGGGATTCCAGGCCAGGGTGGTGAAGGCGACGGCGACCCGGTGGGCCGTCACGGCGTCCAGACCGCTGGTCGGTTCGTCCAGCACGAGCAGCCGGGGACGGGTGACGAGGGTCCAGGCCAGCAGGGCGCGCTGGGCCTGGCCGCCGGACAGCTCGCCGGGATGCCGTCGCAGCAGGCCGGTGTCGAGCGCGGCGGCCCGGGCGGCCTGGTCGACCCGGGCCCGGCGCCCGGCCCGGTTCTCGCCCGGGTACGCGATCCGGGCGGCGGTGAGCAGCTGGGCACCGATCCGGCGGCGGGGGTCGAGAGAACTGGCTGGGTCCTGCGGGAGGTATCCGATCTTCTTGCCGCGCAGGGCTTTGCGTCCTGCGGCGGTGAACGGGTCGTGGCCGGCGACCTCGATCTGCCCGGCCGCGCACCGCAGTCCGGTGCCGAGGTGGCCGAGCAACGCCAGGGCGAGCGTGGTCTTGCCCGCGCCGGAACGACCGAGCACGGCGGTCACCGTTCCCTCCGCCAGGTGCAGGCCGAGATCTTCGAGCAGGGAGGTGCCGTCCGGGGCGTGCACGGTGAGCCCGGTGACCGTCGCGACGGCAGTGGTTCTCGTCGGTACGTGCGGGGTGGCGGTCATGCGGGCCGCCCTGCGATCCGGGGCCTGGCGGACCTCTCCCCTGTCACCTGGTCCAGGCAGACGGTGGCCCCGACAGCCAGCACCACCAGCAGCGCGGCCGGCACCAGCACCGGCAGCGGGTTGGCCATCAGGCCGGTGCTGTTCTCCCGGACCATCCGTCCCCAGTTCGCGGCGGGGGCAGCCGATCCAAGGCCGAGGAAGCCGGCCGTGGCGGCCAGCTGGGTGGCGGCGACGAAGCGGATCCCGGCCTCGGCCAGGGCCACCCCGGCCAGACCGGGCAGGATGTCGTACCGGATCCGGGAGATCGTGCTCTCGCCCCGGGCCCGGGCCTCACGCGCGTAGTCGGTGGCGGCCAGGTGCACGACCCGTTCGTGGTTGACGCGTACCGAGAACGGCACGCTGACCGCGGCCACGGCGAACGCGACGGCGGTGTCGCTGCCGGTGATCCCGGCGGCCACGAGCAGCAGCAGGAGCAGGGCCGGGACGGCGGCGAGCGCGTCCACCGCGCGCAGCAGCGCCTGTGCGGCGCGGTGGTGGCGGCTCAGGCCGGCCCAGGTGCCCAGGCCGAGCCCGGCCAGGCTGCCGAGCGCGGTGGCGGTGACCGCCTGGAGCACCAGGACCTGCCCACCCCACAGCACCCGGCTGAGCACGTCCCGGCCGAGAAAGTCTGTCCCCAGCAGGTGTTCGCCGTCAGTACCGGAGAAGGGGACGGTGGAGGGGGTGGTGTGGCCGCCCGGGGCCAGCCACGGCCCGGTCAGGGCCAGCAGGACGACGAGGAGCGTGGGGACGGCGAAGATCCACCGGCGCGTGGTCATCGGGATCCTCCATTGCGACGGGTGGGCGCGGTGAGCAGGCGGGCGGTCACGTCGCCGGCCAGCAGCACCAGCAGGGCGACGGCACCGAGCACCAGGCTCAGGCCCTGCACGAGCGGTACGTCGCGGGCCGCCACGGCCCGGGTCAGTTCCTGGCCGAGACCGGGCACGTTGAAAAGGGTCTCGACCACCACGGCGCCGCCGACCAGGCCGGCGAGCATGATCGAGAAGGCCTGCACGGCAGGGCCTGCGGCGTTGGCGACGATGCTGCGCGCGTAGCGTGGCCCGCGGTAGCCGTTGAGGCGGGCGAAGCCGGCGTACGGCTCGGCGGCGGTCTGGGCCACCGAGGCCCGCAGCAGGCGCAGGGTGGCCCCGCAGCCGCCCAGGGCCAGGGCCAGGGCGGGCAGCGCGACGAGTTCCGGTCGCTGCCAGAGCGACTGCCCGATCGGGACGATCGCCACGGCGGGCAGGACCGGCCACCAGAGGGTGAACCCGAGCAGCAGGGCAGTGGCGATCAGGAAGTCGGGGGCGGCGGCCAGGGCCAGGCCGGAGGCCGAGATGACCCGGTCGGCGCGGCTTCCGGCGTGCAACCCGGCCCAGGTCCCGGCCGTCCCGGCGATCACGAGGATCATGAGCGCGGCGGGCAGCACCACCGCGAGACTGTTGGCGGCCCGGGCCCCGACGACGGCCGTGACACTCGTTCCCGACGTCATCGAGGTGCCGAGATCGCCGTGCGCAGCTCCCTGGGCCCAGTCGAGATACCGTTCCAGGGGCGGGCGGTCGAGGCCGAGCGACACCCGGACCGCTGCCCGCTCGGCCGGTGTCGCGGCCGGGCCCGAGGCGACCCCGGCGGCGTCACCGGGCAGCACCTCGGTGGCCGAGAACACCAGGACCGAGAGCACGGTGAGGGTCGCCGCGCAGACGGCGACCCTCACCGCCACCCAGGACAGCAGTCTCATTCGGAGACGGTCGCCCGGGCCAGGTCGGGGAATTGCAGCTCACGGACCCCGGACACCCCGTCGGAGGCGGCGCTGATGTTCGGCACGAACATCACGCCGAGCTGGTTCCCTCTCTCCCACAGTAATTTCTGAGCCTGGTGCGAGGCGTCGAGGCGCTCGTCGGCCGAGGTGGCACTGCGCGCGGTCGCGACCAGGGCGTCGACGTCCGGGAAGACGCCCGGTGCCCAGTTCGGCTCGAACGACGCCGGCGGCGTGTACCCGGCCCGGAACGGCAGTGCGGCGTAGGCCTCGTAGTCGGCGTACAGCTCGCCGGCGGCCACCTCTTTCAGGGTCGCCCGCACGCCGATCGCCTTCAGGTCCTCGACGATGAGCGTGGCCGTCTCCACCATGCCGGCCAGCTCCGGCCCGGCGGTCAGCTCGACCTGCACGTCCTCGGCCCCGGCCTCCTGGAGCAGCTTCCGGGCCCGCTCCGGGTCGTAGGTGCGCTGCCCGAGGTCGTCGTCGTAGTGGGCGAATCCCAGGCCCGGCACGTCGTTGCCGATGAAGGCCCGCCCGTAGTAGACGTTCTGGAGGATCTTCTGGCGGTCGACGGCGAGCTTGAACGCCTCGCGCACCCGTTCGTCGTCGAACGGCTCCGCGGCCGTGTTCATGGTGAACTGGAGGTAGGAGGCGTAGGGCAGTTCGCTGGTGGTCACGGTGGCGCCCTCGACCCCGTCCAGGGTCTGGGCCTGGGCCGGGGTGATCCCGCTGATGTAGTCCACCTGGCCCTGGCGCAGGGCGTTGACCCGTGCGGTGCCGTCGGCGATCGAGACCAGCTCGATCGCGTCCAAGGTGGGCGCCTGCCCGTAGTAGTCCGGGTTGCGGCGCAGGGTCGTGGAGCGCCCGGCCTCGAAGGCGCCGATGGTGAACGGGCCGGACGAGGGCGTGCCGGTGGTGAACTCGGTGGTGCCGGCCTTGATCGCGAGCATGCTCTGGCAGATCAGGTCGCGACCGTCCGCGATCGGCGACAGCGCCGGCAGCACCACGGTGGACCCGTCGGGCGTCGTGGCCTGGTCCAGGTCGAAACCGCGGGCCACCAGCTGGGTGAACGGCAGACCCTTCAGCAGGGTGGGGGCCTGGAGCGAGTACAGCACGTCCTTGCTGGTCAGGGCGCTTCCGTCGGTGAATTTCACGCCGTCCCGGACGGTCAGGGTGTATTGCGTCAGGTTCTTCGACACCTGGATGTCCGACACCACGCCGTACGCGACGCCGTCCTCGGCGTCCGCGTCCAGCTCACACAGCGGCGCGTGCACGAGCCTGGCCCGCACGTAGTCCAGCGCCGTCGGCCCCTGGAGATAGTTCAGCGTCTCCGTGGATCCGCCGGCGAACGCGGCGCGCAGGGTGCCACCGGTGGAGGCGCCCTGCGCCGCACCGCTTTCCGACGATCCACTCCCGCATCCGGCCGCCATCGTCACGGCCAGCGCCGCGGCGATCCCGGCACCCAGTCTGCGGCTTCTCGTGGCCACCATTCGAGCCTTCACCCTTTCCTCGGACCCGGCCCGGAGCCAGGTGTTTACTATGTATACCACGCTATTGAGAATGATTTTCAATTTGCGGTGCGCGAATACGATCACCCGGTGGGAAGCCTCAGCCGGGATGCGATCGTGCAGGTCGCCATGAACATCAGCCGCGAGCAGGGACTGCCGGCGGTGACGATGCGAGCGGTCGCGGCTCCCTTCGGGGTCACCCCGATGGCGCTCTACCGCCATGTCGGCGACCGGGAGGACCTGGCCCGCCTGGTCACCGACCGGGTCGGCGCCCTGGTCCGCCCGCCGGCCGGGCCCGGCACCCCGTGGGCCGGGCGCGTGCGGGCCTGGGCCCGGGTCCAGCGCTCGGTACTACGTGACTACCCGGGCACCGCGGCCTGGCTGATCGAGAACGGCCCGTCCGGGCCGGAGGCCTACCGGCTGCTGGAACTGCTCGCCGCGGCGCTGGCCGACTCCGGGCTCGACGACGCCCGGGTCGCCCGGGGCACCGCGCTGGTCATGAGCTGGACGTTCAGCCGGATCGCCGTGGAAGACAGCATCGCCCTGGCCGGGCGGCGTTCACCCCGGCGCGGGCGCACCCAGTCGTTCGTGACCGGCCTGGCGACCGTCGACCCGGCGACGCACCCGGTCGCGACCCGGATCGGCGAGGACTTCTTCACCCTGCCCGGTGAGGTGGTCTTCGACACCGGGCTGGACTGGATCGTCGCCGGGCTGACAGCCGACAGCCCGGCCGACAGCCCGGCCGGCCAGCAGGCCGATCAGTAGGTCAGGTGCGGGGCCACGCTGCCCAGCTTCTCGCAGGTCTCCTCCAGCTCACGGTCGGGCCGGGACGCCTCCACCACCCCGGCACCGGCACGCAGCCAGGACCGTCCCTCGTGGGTGAAGACGGTCCGCAGCACCAGGGCCGCGTCCAGGGCACCGGTGTGGTCGGCGACGATCACCGCCCCCGAGTACAGGCCCCGGGGTGTGCTCTCCAGCCGCGTCAGCGCCTCGTAGGCCTCCGCCTTCGGGATGCCGGAGGCGGTCACCGCCGGGAAGAACGCGCCGAACGCGTCCCACGGTCCCCGCCCGGCAGCCAGTTCCCCGGCCACCCGGGAGGCCAGATGCTGAACCGCACCACGCGGCAGCACCCGCATGAACTCCTCCACCCGAACCGTTCCCGGCGCGCACAGCGCCTCGGCCTCCTCCACGGCCAGCCGCACACTCGTGGCGTGCTCGGCGATCTCCTTCAGGTCCGACAGCAGCTCGGCCCGGTTGGCCTCGTCCCGGGCCCGGCCCAGACCGAGCGCCCGGGTGCCGGCCAGGGGCTGGGTGCTGACCCGGCCGTCCGCGCCGACCTCCACCACGGTCTCCGGGCTGAACCCGGTGGCCGCCCAGCCCCCCAGGTCGAGATGGAAGGCCCGGGCCGACGCCACCGCCGCACGCCCGCGCCGGAAAGTCCCGACCAGGTCCGGGTTCCCGGCCAGCGGCACCTCACGCGAGAGGATCACCTTGTCCAGGAGGGTTTTCCGGATGTCGTCGACCGCCTGGGCCACCGCGTCCCGGTAGGCGTGGGCACCGGCCAGCAGATCGGCCGCCGTCGTGCTCTCCCCGGTGGCGGCCGGGACAGCGGGGACGGCAGCCGACAGCACCGCACGGGCCTCGGCCGCCCGTTGCGGTGAGGACGCCAGCACCGTCACCGGCCCCTCGGCGGAGCCGGTGACCAGCTCCACCTCCGGCAGCACCAGATGCAGGAGCGGTTCGGTGCCGGGCAGCCCGGTCGGCATCCCGGCCCGGTGCAGCGCCAGCTCGAACCGGGCCCAGCCGAAGGCCCGCCACAGCGGGAACGGGCACGCGTCCAGTGCCGCGGCCACGTCACCGAGCACCGGCCCGGTCACCGGTTCCGACCAGCTGGTGGTGAGAAGCTCTGCGCTCAGGCGTAGTTCGGCCCGGGCCCCGATCGCGTGACGCGTGGTCGTCCCGGCCTGGTAGACCACGAGCGGGCCGCCGTCCGCCAGCCGGACGGCGGCCGCCAGCACCGCATCGGCCTCCAGGTGTTCCCAGTGGTTCAGGTCGTGCATCGTCGTCCTCCCGACGGTCATGACGGTGATCCGGTGCGCAGAACGGCGACCTCCGGCAGGCCGGAGCCGGTGCGCCCGCCCATCGCCTCCACCCGCATCCCGGACTCGGCAGCCAGCTCCGGCACGCCCACGGCATGCCAGAGGTAACCGCCGTGTACCTCCCGGTGCACCCGGCCGGTGTCGTCCAGCACCCGCCAGCGCGAGGTGAACCGCATGGCTCCCTCCCGTTCGGGGACGCCGCCCACCCACCATTCGTAGGTCAGGTCACCGATGCGGGAACGCAGCTGGCAGGCCTCCGGCAGAGGGCGGGTGGACCGCACCCCCATCAGCTCCACCACGATCACCCCGCCCGGCGAGAGCCGTTCCCGCAGCCGGCGCCACAGAGTCGTGCGCCGGCCCGCGTCCAGGTGCCCGGCCACCCCGAAGACCACGGCCGCGCCGATCCGGCCGGGCAGCGTCAGGTCCGGGGCGGTCTGCGCGGACACCGTGACGCGGGCCGCCAGGGCCGGATCGGCCGCCAGCCGGGAGACCAGCACGGCCCGCATCCCGGCGGCCGGCTCGACCGCCAGGACGGAACGCTCGGGCAGCGCCTGCGCGATGATCTCGGTGATCCGGCCGGTCCCCGCACCGATCTCGACCACCGGACCGGGCCCGGCACCCTCCAGCGACCGCCGCAGCAGGGGCCCGCTGCGGGCGGCCTGCTGCTCGGCCACCAGTTCGTAGAACTCGGCCATGTCGGCGTAGGCGGTGACGTCGGCGCTCATGGCATGTCCCCGGCCGAACCGGCCGTCATCAGTGCCGGATCGAGCACCGTCAGCACGTCCGCGACCACCTCACGCCGCCGCGGCACCAGGTAGAAGTGGTCACCGGGCAGCGTTCTCCGGCTCACCGGGCCGGTGGTGAACCGGCTCCAGCCGAACGCACCGTCCTCGTCCGGGCCGGCCAGTTCCGGGTCCTCCGCTCCCCCGAGCACCCGCACCGGACAGCTCAGCGGGGTCACCGGATCCGGCCGGTAGGTCTCGGCCATCCGGTAGTCGTCGCGGACGTTGCGCAGCACCGCCGAGCGCAGCTCCGGGTCGTCGAGGATCTCGGCCGGGGTGCCACCCAGCCGCTCCAGCTCGGCCCGCAACTGTGCCTCGCCGGAGATGTGCACGGCACCACCGAGACCCCGGTCAGGGGCCCGGCGCCCGGACACGTACAGGCGGACCGGCTCGGGCAGTCCCAGATCCTTGAGCTGACGCACGGTTTCGTAGGCCACGATCGTTCCCATGCTGTGCCCGAACGCGATCCACGGCCGGTCCAGCAGCGGGCGCAGAGCCTCGGCCACGGCCCGGCCGCTGTCGGCCAGCCCGGCCACCGGCGGGTCGGTGAACCGCTCCTCCCGTCCCGGGTAGCAGGCAGCCAGCAGCTCGACCGAGGCGGGCAGCAGGGCGTCCCAGGCCCGGAACGAGGACGGGCCACCGCCGGCGTGCGGCAGGCACACCAGCCGAACCGCTGCCGCCGGGCGGGCCCGGAACCGGCGCAGCCAGGGACTCACGACCACGCTCCCCCGGCCACTCAAGCCACTCACCAGGCCACCCGCAGCGACTCCAGGCCGTAGGTCGCCGAGTCGGGCTTCACGTCGAGAGCGGCCTGCGGGTCGGCCTCGTGCAGGGCGGGCATCCGCCCGAACAGGGCCGCGAGCGCCTCGTGCAGCTCGACCCGGGCCAGGTTCTGCCCGAGACACTGGTGGATGCCGTGCCCGAAGGCGAGATGGTGTTTCTGGGTCCGGTCCGGGTCGACCCGGTCCGGGTCGGGGAACTCGGCCGGATCGTGGTTGGCCGCGGCCAGCAGGGCGACGATGCCCTCTCCCGCGGGTACGGTGCCACCGCTCAGCTCGACCGGGGCGGTGCTCACCCGCAGCGGGATGGTGTCGGCGACCGACAGCACCCGCAGCAGTTCCTCGATGACCGGCGGCCACAGGGACGGGTCGGCGAGCACCCCGTCGCGCAGCCGCGGATTGCGGCTCAGGTAGAGGGCGCCCAGGGTGATCATGCTGGTCGTGGTCTCGCGACCGGCCACGATCGTGATGCCGACGGTGGACAGCAGCTCCTGACGGGTGATCAGCTCCGGCATCAGGTACCGGCTCACCAGGGCCGACATCAGATCGTCGCCCGGATTCGCCCGGCGTTCGTCGATCAGGGCGTTGAGGACGCCGAAAAGCCTTCCCAGAGCGGCGTTCACCTCTTCGGCGGTGCTGTCGCGGCCGCCCGACACCCGGGTGACGTCGCGGAAGAACTCGACGTCCTGCGCGGGGGCGCCGAACAGCTCCAGCACCGTCGTGGTGGACAGGACGTTGGCGTAGTCCTTCACCAGGTCGGCACTCTCGCCGGAGCGCTGCATCAGGTCGAGCTGGCGTTCGGCGGTGGCCCGGATCCGGGGGCGCAGTGCCTCGGTGCGGCGCATGGTGAACTCGGCCACCAGCATGCGCCGGATCTTGGTGTGCTCGGGCGGGTCGGTGCGGATGAACGGCCGGGTCCGGGCGGCTGCCTCCTGCTCGCCCGCGCCCATCGCCGGGAACGCCGGGATGCGCACGTCCGAGCTGACGGCCCGGTGGGCCAGGGCGGCCCGCACGTCGGCGTACCGGGTGATCAGGTGAGGTGTCTTGCCGGTGGGGATGCGGACCTGCGGCAACGGGTCGTTCGCGCGCAGGTCGGCGTACCGGGCCGGTGGGGCGAACGGGTTCTCGCGGGTGAAGGGGAAGTCCTCCAGGGACGCGCCGGTCACCGGGCAGCGGGCCGCGGTTCCCCCGGCGGTGACGGTGGGGTCGGGCACGGTGGGGTCAGGCGTGGTGGGGTCGGGCGTGGTGGTCATGGCTCCTCGGTGCTGGTTTCGGGAGTGTGGGTTTTCTGGGACGGGTGGCCGGAGGGGTGGCGCAGCACCCCCAGGGGCACGGCGCCGTCGGTGCCACCGGCCACGAGAACCTCCAGTTGGAGACCGGATTCGGCGGCGACGTCGGACAGGGTCACCGGGTTCCAGGTATGACGCGCGGTGGTAGAACGGTGGACGGCACCGTCGCGGGAGGTCTCCCAGGTACTGGTCAGATCGGCGCTCCCGTCCGGCCCGGGCCGGGCCGAGAACCACCACTGCACGTCGTCCTCCCCCAGGCGGGCCTGGCCGAGGCGGACAGGGCCGAAGTCGGCGGCGTCGTCGAGGGCGAGCAGCTCCACCACGAGAGGCGCTCCGGGAGCGAGATTCCGGGCCAGCCGGTGCCACAGCTCCCGGCGCTGAGCGGCATTCAGATGACCGGCCACGCCGCAGACCAGGACGGCGCCGATCCGGTCGGGCAGGCGCAGACCGGGAGCCGCACCGTCGGTGACGGTGACCCGCTCGCGCAGGTCCTCGTCGCGCACCACCCGGGAGGTGAGCACGGCCCGCATCACCGGGTCCGGCTCGGCGGCGACGATCCGGGCACCGGGGCGGGCCCGGGCCACCGCCGCGGTCAGGATCCCTGTCCCGGCGCCGATCTCGAGAATCGGGCCGTCCTCGGCGGCGGCCCCGTCCAGGGCCCTGACGACCGCCTCGGCCTGTGCAGAACGGCGGCCGGCGACCAGGTCGTAGAACTCGGCCTCGGTGGTGTAGCCGGCCGGCGCACCGTCCTGACCGTCGGGGCTGTCGGGGCTGTCGGGGCTGTCGGGGACGACGAGGTCGTCTACGGAGATCATCGCCGGCGCACCGGTCGTGACCGGGTCCGGCGGGCCCAGCCGGGTGGTGAGCGCGCTCCAGATCCTCGTGGTGGTCAGGTCGAGCTGGGCCTGACGCAGCGGGTCGGCACCGGCCGAGGCGGCGGCGGTCAGCTCGTCCAGGGCGACGAGCACGGCCTGAGGCCACCATTCGTCCATGGCCCGGGCCATGGTCACCGGCCCGGTACCCGGCAGTGTGGCCGTGCTGGGCCGGTCCAGTCCCGCCGCACCGGGCCCCTCCAGCACCAGGCGGTGGTGCTCGTCGCGAGCGGCGTGCCACCGCGGGCTCCACAGGACAGGACCGTGTGTGTCGGCGAGCGTGAGCACGCCCGACGTCGTCCCCCAGCGGATCTGGTGCCAGAACAGCGCGTGGTTGTCCCGGTCCAGGGGATCGAGCTGGTTCTGCACCCGCAGGGTCAGGGGGACCCCGGCGAGGGTGCCGGTGACGGTACGCAGGGGCCCGTGCCCGGTCACGTCGTGCCAGGCCCATGGGCGTACCCCGCCCAGGGCCGCGGCCAGCACGTCCAGCAGGGGGTGCAGTACGTGCACCGGTGCGGCGGCGTCGACGAAGACCGGGCCGGAACGGCCGGTCAGCCGCCGGGCGGCCTCGATGAACGCCCGTACCGGCGGCACGTTGCGGTAGTGCAGGTTGACCCGGTGCTGCACCCCGTGGGCCCGGGCGGTGCGGGCACAGGCCAGCAGCTCGTCCGCGTGCAGCGGGTGCTCCTGGAGCACGTGCACGCCGTGGGCCAGGAATGCCTGTGCCAGTTCGGTTCCCGGCCCCCCGGAGATGGCCGACCCGACCGCGACGCAGACCACGTCCGCGGCCCGGGCGGCCGGCTGCGTCCCGTGGGAGAGATCGAAATAGGGGACGTCGTGGGCCTGTGCCAGTTCCCGTGAAGCCGCACCTCCCCGTCCCGCGACCCCGGCCAGGCGGTACCGGTCCGGCCGGGCGAGGACGGCGCGCGCGTGCACGCGCCCGAACCCTCCGCCCACGACGACGACCCGCGTGCTCACAGCGCGCCCTCCTCGTCCTCGGCGCCGCCGTCCACGACATCCACCCGGGTGTCGGGGTCGGCCACCTGGACCTGTTTCAGCAGGGCCCGCGGATCCAGGACGCGATCGGCGAAGTGGATCCCGGCCGGCACCTCACGCAGCAGCACCTGATGCATCGCGCAGGCGCCGACGGCTCCGGTCAGCCGGTAGCTGTCCGGACTGCGCAGCAGCACCGACGTCTGACTGCCGTCGCGTCGCAGCAGAGTGAAACTCATCCGGTAGTAAGGCTTCTGGCCGGTCAGGTCGACGTCGGCGGCCCGCCGGATCCGGGCGACCAGTTCTTCCAGCGGCACCCCCGAGTGCCGGGCCGCGGGCAGCGTGGCCAGCACCGCCCGTACCGCCGGGCCGGGATGCACGTGGTACCAGTCCAGTTCGCGCAGTCCCAGGTCGCCCGCGACCCGTTCGGCCTCCAGGCTGAGGAACGGCTGCACGCCCACCCGGCCGGGAAAGCCGGGCACGTCGGCGTCCTCGGCCGGGGCCAGCACCCGGGAGCGGCGGCGGCCGTCCCGCCAGGCAGCACCGGCCTCACCGAACAGGTTGGCCGACGCTCCCGTCGGTGAGGCCGTCCCGGCCTGCGACGTCACGCCGAGCGACAGCACCAGGTCGGCGCCCACGGTGGCCGTGCACGGCTCCAGCCCACCGGTGTGCACCACCAGGCGAGCACCGGCGGCTGCCGTCGCGTCGTCCCTGGTTCCCGCCGACGCTCCGCTCACCGTCGCGGCGAACAGGCGCGGCAGCAGCCCCGACAATCCCGGCAGGGTTCCCGCCGAGAGCACCACCGGCACCTGAACACCCGCCGGCCCGGTCGGTTCCCGGGCGATCAGCGACTCGTACACCGGCTGTTCCCCGGTGACGACCACGCACGGCACGCCGGCCGCGAGCGCCGCGGCCGGCACCGCGTCGCCCAGTTCGTAGCTGGGCCCGGAGCAGTCCAGCACGCCGGCGCAGCCGGCCAGGAAGGTCCGCAGTGAGTGCGGGTCGGTGACGTCGACGGCGATGACCGTCGCGTCCTGGGGCCGGGGCAGCCGGCCGGGGTCCCGGGCTCCCAGGCGCAGCGGGCCGGCCCCCAGGCGCAGCAGCGCCGTCACAGCCGCGCGACCCACTGCCCCGGAGGCCCCGACCACCGCGATCGGGCGGCTCATCGCAGCACCGCCCCACCGGTGATCTGCACCAGCGTGTCCAGCAGGCCTCCGGCGTGATCGACGTCCATGCAGGTGAAGTGGTCGCCCGGGACGTCGACGACGGTCAGGTGCCCCAGGCACAGCTCCGACCAGTGCTGGGTGACGGCGTCCCGGCTGCCCGGGAACGGGTAGGCGCCGCTGTGCCGCAGGAAGGTGATGTCGCCCGCGTACGGCTCCGGCTGGTAGCGGGTGATCGCGAACACGCTCTGCCGGAACGTCTCCCGCAGCCGGTCCATGTACTCCGGCTCGTACATGCCCGCGGTCGCCGGGACCAGCTCGCACATCCGTTCCACCCGGCGGGCCCGGGGCGTGGCGGCGAGCTCGGTGAACCGCTCGCGCACGTCGGCGAAATCGTCGTCCAGGCGGGTGAAGGCCCCGTTCCCGATCACCCCGTTCCCGGCCGCCAGGGCGGCGTCCGCGGCGGCGGCCACCCGCAGCTCGTCGGCGGGGAAGCCGAGGGCCTGCGGGTCGATGCCCATCATGATCGAGAACGAGTACTCGCTGAGCAGGTCGTCGTCGAGCCGGAACCGGGGGCTGTGGCTGCTGATCGCGGTGAAGGTGGCCACGTCGGCGCCGGCCTCGGCCAGGCCACGGGCGATCTCGGTGGCGATCAGGCCGCCCAGGCAGTAGCCGACGACGTGCACCGGTCCGCGGGCCAGCGGCATCAGCTCCCGCACGTAGCGCGCCGACACCTCCTCGATCAGGCCCTCCGGGTCCGCCTCCAGGAAGTCCGGCAGGTGTGGCACCTCCACCCCGACCACGTGACCGGTACCCGCCGAGCGGCGGCGGATCTCGGTGATCAGGGCCCGGTAGGGCATGACCGTCCCGGTGCCCGCGTGCACGAGCACGGTCAGTGGGCCCGGCCCCTGGGGGTCGCCGTGCAGCGGGACGACCGCGTGCGTACGACGGGGTGCGGCGGCGCTGTCGTCGTCCCCCGTTGTGCCGGACAGCCCTCTGAGGTAGGCCGCGAGCGCGGCGACGGTGGGACGGCGCAGCATCTCCCGCAGCACCACCTCCCACTCCGCGGTGACCACCCCGGGCACCCGCTCGCGCAGGAGCGCGACCAGCCGGGCGACCAGCAGCGAATCCCCGCCCAGGGCGAAGAAGTCGTCGTCACGGCCGACCTGTTCCACGCCCAGGAGCTCCGCCCACAGGGCCGACAGCTGCCGTTCCAGCGCCCCCTGCGGGGAGCCTCCGGTACCCGCAGGGCCGGAGCCCGGCGAGCCCGCGGCCACGGCCGTGGCCAGCGCGGCACGGTCGACCTTGCCGTTCGTGGTCAGCGGCATCCGGTCGACCACGAGCCAGCGGCTGGGAACCATGTAGGCGGGCAGCAGATCGCTCGTGCCGCGGGCCAGGTCCTGCGGATCCACGACGGCCCGGCCGGTCTTGGCCTGGGCCAGGATCAGCCGCTGGCCGGTCGGGTGCAGCGGCTCCCCCGCTCCGGGCAGTTCGCCGCGCACCACGAAACCCGCTGCGGTGAGGGCGTCCTGCCACTGCCCGGCGGACAGGAAGGCCCGCCCGTCCAGGGCCCGCACGTCCTGCGCCGGGCCGGCCGCGGCCTCCAGGAACTCGGTGGAGACCAGCAGCGCCGGGTCGTCGTCATGGGTCTGCTCGATCACCGCGAGCCAGCCGCCGGGGGCCAGCACCGTGTGCAGGTGGCCGAGTGCGGCGCCGACGTCCGGAAGGGCGTGCAGGTGGTTGCCGGCCACCACGACGTCCACGCTGTTGGGTGTCATCCCCTGAGCGCTGGGGTCCTCCCGCAGGTCCAGGCGCGCGGTGCGTACCCAGGGGTGCTCGGGGAAGCGCTCGGCCGCCTCGGCGACGAAGAACGCCGCCGGGTCGGTGAACAGGTAGTCCGGCCGGTGCGCGGCCAGGGCCGGGACCAGCCGGGTGGTGGTGCCGGCGACACCGCCACCGACCTCCAGCACCCGCAGCGGCTGCTGCCGCCGGCCGGCCACCTCACCCAGCGCCGCACCCAGGGCGTCGTGCAGGTGGGCGACGGCGAGGTTGTCCCGGTACGCGCCGAGCATCAGGTCCGGGCGGGCGCCGGGGAAGAGCAGTTCCCGGACGTCGGCAGACCCGTCCACCAGCCCGCCCAGGTTCTCGATGCACACCGTGACGATGCGGGCGAGATCGGAGCCGTGCTCGATCGTCCGGGCCGCCTGGTCCAGGCGGGTGAGCGCGGCGGCGACGGCCCCGGCAGCAGGCGCCGGGGCGTTCAGCCGCCCGGCTGCGGCCAGCGCCGGGAGCCAGCGCCGAACCACGGGGGCTGCGTACTCGCCCGCCCCCAGGGCTTCCACCAGAGCCTCCGGTTCCGCACCGGAAACGAGTGATGCCACCCGCTCGTGCACCAGCGCCGCCATGGCGGTGAGCGCGGCGTCGGCCAGCGCGGCCCGGAAACCGGCGAAAGCCTGTGGATCCACGCGGTCCTGGGCCAGCCGGGACGCGGCAGCCGCCGACCCGAGAGCGGCCGTGCGCTCGCTCTCCCACAGGTCCGGCAGGTCCGGGTCCAGAATCGCCGGCTCGACGACCCCGACGATGTGCCGGGCCCCGGATGCCTCGGCACCGACGAGTGCGGCCGCGGCACCGACCGCCGGGTGCGTGAGCACCGCGGCCTCCACCTCGGCCAGCTCGATGCGGTAGCCGCGGATCTTCACCTGGTTGTCCTCCCGGCCCAGGAACTCGATCTCGCCGTCGGGCCGGTAGCGCCCGAGATCCCCGGTGCGGTAGAGACGTTCACCGTCACGGGTGATGAACCGCTCGGCGGTGCGCTCGGCGTCACCGAGATAGCCCAGCGCCACTCCGGCCCCGCCGATGTACAGCTCGCCCGGGCACCAGTCCGGAACCGGTCGCAGGTCGTCGTCCAGCACGTGGAAGGTCTGGTTGGCCAGGGGCTTTCCGTAAGGGATGCTCGGCCGTCGCGGATCGACCCGCCCGATCGTGTGCCAGATCGACCAGACGGCGGCCTCGGTGGCGCCGCCCATGCTGATCATCAGCAGCCGGGGCATCAGGGCGCGAGCGGCGTCGGGCAGGGTCACCGGGATCCAGTCCCCGCTGAGCAGGGCCACCCTCAGCCCGGAGGGCACCTGGTCCGGGGCGCTGCGCAGGTAGTCGACCAGCATCTGCATCTGCCCGGGCACCGAGTTCCAGACCGAGATGCCGTACGTCACGGCGAGTTCCGCCCAGTGCGAGGGGTCTCCACGGCGCTGCGGATCGGGCAGCACCAGGGTGGCGCCGCGGCCCAGGGCCGCGAACACGTCGAAGACCGACAGGTCGAATCCCAGCCCGGCCAGCCCCAGCACGGCGTCGTCGGGGCCCAGCGAGATCCGGTCGGCCACGTCGTCGAGGGTGTTCAGCGCGGCCCGGTGGCTGATCATCACGCCTTTGGGGACGCCCGTGGAACCCGAGGTGTAGATCACGTAGGCCAGGTCGTCGGGATCCGCGGCCTGTTCCGAATCAGACGCTTCCGCAACGGATTCGCCGACCACGACGATCCGGCGAGCGCCCGCCCCGGACGGGTCGGCGTGGCCGGCCAGGGCCGGCGAGGTGACCACGGTGCGCACCCCGGCACTGTCCAGGACCACCGCGCGACGGGCGGCCGGCTGGCTGATCTCGACCGGCAGATACGCGGCGCCGGCCAGCAGGACACCGAGCACGGCCACGATCTGCTCGGGGCTCTTGTCCAGGTAGACGGCGACCGGCGCACCGCCGGCGACTCCCTCCAGGGCGGCGGCGACGGCCCGGGCCCGGCCCAGCAGCTGGGCATAGGTGAGGGTCCCGCCGGGGCCGTCGAGCGCGACGGCGTCCGGGGTGCGGGCGGCCTGCGCGAGGAAGGCGTCGTGAAGAAGCCCTTCCGGCAACGGGCTTCGCGTGTCGTTCGCCTCGGTGCGGCGGGCTGCCTGGGCCGGGGGCAGGTCGTCGATGTGCCGGTCCCAGGCGGCGTCGTCCTCGGCGAGGGCGCTCACCAGGGCGGCGAAGGTCTCGAAGGCCTCGGCCGCCACCCCCGGCGCGAGCACGCCGTCGCGTGTGTCCCAGGACAACACGAGCCGGTCGTCGCGCCGCACGGCCTGACAGTCGATCCACACCTGCGGGGTGCGGGTGGACACGTAGCCGATCGAGCCGGTCGGGGCCGGGCCGGCGGGCAGGTCGAGGGTGCTGGTGAACACCACCGGCAGCAGCGGGCGGGTACCGGTCAGCCGGGCCAGCTCGGCAGCCACCTCGGTGCCGGGGAACAGGGCGTGGTCGAGGTCTTCCAGCAGTCGTGCGGAGATCTCCCGGGCGTGCTCGACCACCGCGCGGGGCCGGGTGAGGTCGACCTCCAGCAGTTCGATCGTGGTGAAGTCACCGACCAGCCGGTCGATGTCGTCGTGCAGCGGGAGCCGGCCGAAGGTGGGCACGGTGAGAGTGAACGCCCGGTGACGGCTCCACCTGGCGATGGTCAGGGCATAGGCGGTCATCAGGACCGAGGAGAGCGCGAGATCACGGGCGCGGGAACGGCTCTCCAGGCCGGTCAGCAGCTCCGGGCCGAGAACGCGCTCGTGGCGCGTGAACCGGGTGGACGGCTCCTCACCTCCGGTCGCGAGCGGTAGTTCCGGTGCCCCGGGGAGGGTTTCGGCACGCTCGCGCCAGTAGGCGCGGTCACGCTGGTAGGTGGCGGTTGCGGTCAGCGCCCGGCGGGCGGTGACGTAGTCGCGGAAGGTCAGGGCCGCGGGCTCCTGTGCCGGGGTCGCGGTCAGCTGCGCGTCGAACTCGGCGAGCAGCTGCTGCACCCCGGCGTAGTCGGCGGCGAGCAGGTCGATGCCCAGATGCAGCACCGCCTCCTCGGGCCCGCGGGTGACGTGCAGGTCGATCAGGGGCCAGCGGTCCGGCGGAACGTCCCGGTTCTCCATCCGGGAGCGGGTTCTCAGTCGGCTCTCGGTGAAGGCGCCCGGCTGCCCGGCGCGCAGGTCGTCATAGCCGACCGGCAGCTCGGGCACCTCTTCCAGGACGTGCTGGGTGCCGTCCGGATGGATCAGGGTGCGCAGCGCACCGTGCCGGCGCACCAGCACCGTCCAGGCGCGGCGCACCGCCTCCGGGTCGAGGTCGCCGTACCCGACCTCGACGTAGGCCTGGCAGGCCACACCGCCGTACTCGTAGGCGGCGCTGCGCCCGGTCAGGTAAGCGGCCTGCACCTCGGTGAGCGGGAACGGCCGGTGCCTGCTCTCCGGGTCGGGAACCACCCGGGGCAGCGTGTCACCGCCGCCGAGCCGGGCGACCAGGGCGGGCCGGTGCTGCTTCACCTGGTCCCGCAGCTCGCTCGTGAGAGCTCCGCGGGGAGCCCGGAACCTGAGTTCACCGCCGTCCACCCACACCCGGATGCCGACCGCACCGAGTTTCTCCAGAAGGTCGTCAAGTTCCAGACCTACGTCCAAATTCACTTTCAGGCAGTCCTTTCGGGCTTCACGAGATTGCCGAGCGCGCCGTTCCCCGATCCCCGGGAAGCAGCGCCCGGGGGTTGCGCCAGGGGCCTCACGCTGTCTACTAATTGAGAATGATTTTCACATTCAGGCAACGTCATGCAAGCACACCTGAGCACGATCGCGCCAGAGGGGCACGGCGATGACGCAGACGATCGGGCAACCGGACCGGACCGCCTTGACTTTCGATCAGGCGTATGTAAAACATTGGCGAAACGTTACTTTCGGTGGTGAACTGCGCCGCTGGGCGCGCCGCTGGCCCGGCCGCACCGCCGTGGTCGATCCCGGCGCCCGCCTGACCTTTCACCAGCTCGACGCGCAGGCCGACCTGGTGGCAGCCGGATTCGCCCGGCTGGGCCTCGCCCGGGGCGACCGGGTCGTCGTCCAGCTGCCCAACGGGGCCGACTTCGTGCTGGCCTGGTTCGGGTTGCAGCGGCTGGGAGCCGTTCCCGTGCACGCCATGCCGGCCCACCGCCGTGACGAGATCACGCACCTGGCCGCCGCCTCCGGGGCCCGCGCGCTGGTGGTGGCCGACCGGCAGGGACGGTTCGACCTGCGCGCGATGGCCGAGGAGGTGTGTGCCGACCTGAGGACGAGAGGACTGACGGAGCCGATGGTCGTCGTCGTGGGCGAGCCCGGGCGGCACATCGGCTTCACCGATCTGCGGGCGGCCGGCCCACCGCCGCAACCGGTATCGCCGGCTCAGCCGGTGCCGGGGCATCGTCCCACCCTCCGGCTGGTACCGGTGGAGCGTGCCGACCCCGACGACCCGGCCGGCCCGGCCCCCGGCGACCTGGCCCTGCTGCTGATCTCCGGCGGCACGACCGGGCGCCCGAAGCTCATCCCGCGCAGCCACACCGACTACGACCTCAACGTCCGGCTCGGGGTCCGGGCCGCCGGGATGGACGAGAGCACGGTGTATCTCGCGGTGCTGCCGGCCGGATTCAACTTCACTCTCGCCTGCCCGGGGGTGCTGGGTGCCCTGTCGGTGGGCGGAACCGTGGTCATGGCACCGGATCCCAGTCCGGCGACCGCCTTCGACCTGATCGAGGCCGAGGGCGTGACGCACACCGCGCTCACCCCCGCGCTGGTGCCGCACTGGCTGGACGAGGCCCGGTTCCGGCCGCAGGCCCTGGCCACCGTGCGGGTGGTGCAGGTGGGTGGTGCCCGGCTGCCCGACGAGACGGCCCGCACCGCCGGGCCCGCACTCGGCGCGACGATCCAGCAGGTCTACGGCATGGCCGAGGGCCTCGTCTGCTACACCGCACTCGACGACCCGATCGAGCTGGTGACCACCACCCAGGGGCGTCCCGGCTGCCCGGACGACGAGCTGCTCGTCGTGCGCCCGGGCACCACCGAACCCGCCCAGCAGGGCGAGCTGCTCGTCCGGGGCCCCTACACGCTGCGCGCCTACTACAACGGCCCGCAACCGGACTCCTCGTTCACCGCGGACGGCTTCTACCGCACCGGTGACGAGGTGCGCCGGCTGCCCGGCGGGCACGTGGTGGTCGTCGGGCGGGTGAAGGACCAGATCAACCGCGGCGGGGAGAAGTACGCCGCCGTCGAGGTGGAGGAGCACCTGCTCCAGCTTCCGGGAGTCGGCGCCGCCGCGATCGTCGCCGTACCGGACCCGGACTGGGGTGACGCCGCGGTGGCCGTGCTGGTGCACGACGGCCCGGCACCGACCGTCCGGGCCCTGGCGGCGTATCTGCGCGGACGCGGCCTGGCCGCCTACAAGGCCCCCCAGCGTGTTCACCTCCTGCCCCGGATGCCCCTGACCGCCGTCGGCAAGGTCGACAAACAGGCGCTCCGGGCACTGCTCACCCCCTGAATCCCCGGAAGGGAAACCCGTGACCCGCACCCCCGACCCGATCGCCGACCTGGCCGACGCCCTCGACCTCGATCCGGACGAGATCCACGACGACACCGACCTGTTCGAACTCGGCCTGGACTCCCTGACGGTGATCCGCCTGGCCGGCCGATGGCGCCGGTCCGGTTACCAGGTCGGCTTCGCCGACCTCGTGGAGAACCCGACGCCGGCCGGCTGGCGCGCGGCGCTGTCCGGCACCGCCACCGGTACTGCCCCGGCGCACGAATCCGCAACGGTGGACGACGAGACCCCGTTCGATCTAGCCACCCTCCAGCACGCCTACTGGGTCGGGCGCCAGGACGGCCAGCCCTTCGGCGGCGTCGCGGCCCACTTCTACGTCGAGCTGGACGGGCAGGACGTGGAACCGGACCGGCTGCGCGACGCCCTGCGCCGGATCACCGCCCGGCACAAGATGCTACGGATGCGGATGACCCCGCAGGGACAGCAGTGGACGGCACCCGCCTCGTCCGCCGCCCACGCCGACATCACCGTGCACGACCTGCGCCGGCTGGACGACGACGCCCGCACGCAGGCCCTGGAGACGGCCCGCGAGCAGCTGACCCACCGGCGCATGGACGTCGACGCCGGGCAGGTGCTCGACCTGCGGCTCAGCCTGCTGCCCGGCGGCGCCACCCGGCTGCACGTGGACCTGGACATGATCGCCGCCGATGCCCTGAGCCTGCGCGTGCTGGTAGCTGATCTGGCCCACGCGTACCAGGACCCGACCTGGACCGCGCCCGAACCGGAATCCTCTTACCAGCAGTACCTTTCGGCCCTGGCCCAGGTCGGGTCCGTCGAGCGGGAACGGGACCGGGACTGGTGGTCCGCCCGGGCCGCCGACCTGCCCGGCGCCCCCGGCCTGCCGCTGCTGCCCGACGCCGGGACCCCTGCCCTCGCGGCCCGCAGCGTCCGCCTCCACCACTGGGCCGACCCACAGACCACCGCCCAGCTGGGCCGGGCCGCCGCGACCAACGGGGTGACCCTGGCCGCCGCGCTGGCCACCGCCTTCGCCGAGAGCATCGGGGCCTGGTGCGAGAACCCCGAATTCCTGCTCAATCTGCCGCTGTTCGCCCGGCAGCCGATCGTGCCCCAGGTGGACGACCTGCTCGGTGACTTCTCCTCCTCCGTTTTGCTGCCCGTCGACCTGAGTCACCCGGCCACCTTCGCCCAGCGCGCCACCCGCATCCGGGCCGACCTGCACGCCGCCGTCGCGCACGGCTCCTACGGCGGGGTCGAGGTGCTGCGTGACCTGGCGCGCCTGCGCGGTGGCACCGTGCTGGCGCCGGTCGTATACACCAGCGCCGTCGGGCTGGGCGAGATCTACGGCCCGGCGGTGCGCGCCTGCTTCGGATCGCCGGTGTGGACCGTCTCGCAGGGTCCGCAGGTCTGGCTGGACGCCCAGGTCACCGAGCACGAGGGCGGGCTACTGCTGAACTGGGACGTACGCCTCGACGCCCTGCGGGAGGCCCCGGTCCGGGCCGCCTTCGACGCCTACCGCGCGCTGGTCACCGCGCTGGCCGAGGACCCCGGCGCCTGGCAGCGGCCCGGCACCCCGCCACCTCCCGCACCCCGGCCGGAGCTCGACGCGAGCGCCCGGCGTCATCCCCCACGCCTGCTCCAGACCCCCTTCCTCGACCGGGCCCGCACCGCGCCCGATCACCCCGCCCTGATCTTCGGCGAGAGCACGCTGACCTACGGCGAACTCGCCGGACGCGCCGGGCGCACCGCCCGTGAACTGACCCGGGCCGGGGCAGCGCCGGGCGACAGCGTGCTGATCACTCTGCCGAAGGGCCCTGACCAGGTGATCGCCGCACTCGGCGTGCTGCTGGCCGGCTGCACCTACGTACCGGTCGGCATCGACCAGCCGGCGACCCGCCGGGCCCGCATCCAGGCCGCCGCGGGCGCCCGTCTGGCCCTCACCACCGGGGACCTGATGGACGACGTGCGATCGGCCGGGGCCCACCCGCTCCTGGTGCCCGAGGGCTCGGAGGAGTTCGGCGTGCCGAGCGATCCCGCGGACATCGCCTACGTCCTGTTCACCTCCGGATCCACCGGTGAGCCGAAGGGCGTCGAGATCTCCCACGCCGCCGCCGCGAACACGATCGACGCCCTCAACCAGCGCTTCGGCATCGGCCCGGACGACCGGGTGCTCACCGTGTCGGCGCTGGAGTTCGACCTGTCGGTCTACGACATGTTCGGTCTGCTCGCGGCCGGCGGCACCCTGGTGCTCCTGCCGCAGGAGCAGCGCGCCGACCCGCCCGCCTGGTACCGGTCCGTGCTGCGGCACGGGGTGAGCGTGTGGAACACCGTTCCCGCGGTCTTCGGGCTGCTGCTGGGCGCCGCCGAGGCAGCCGGCCAGACCGATCCGGCTGGGGCTGGTCTGCCGCTGCGCACCGTGCTGCTGGGCGGCGACCGGGTGACCGGCGACCTGCCCGGGCGCCTGCACGCCCTGGCCCCGCACGCCCGGTTCGCCGCACTCGGCGGGATGACCGAGGCAGCCATCCACTCAACCGTTTTCGAGGTGGGCCCCGGCGAGAGCGGCGATCCGGCCGATCCGGGCCTGCCGTGGGGCGTCCCCCTGGACGGTGTCGCCTGCCGCGTGGTCGACGCGGCCGGCCACGACCGGCCCGACGACGTGATCGGCGAGCTGTGGATGGGCGGCGCCGGACTGGCCCGCGGCTACCGGGGCGATCCGGAGCGTACGTCCGGGCGGTTCGTCCACGAGGCCGGCCGGCGCTGGTACCGCACCGGAGACCTGGCCGTGGTCCGGCCCGGCGGCCTGCTGGAGTTCGCCGGGCGGGCCGACCACCAGGTCAAGGTGAACGGCCACCGGATCGAACCGGGCGAGATCGAAGCCGTCCTCAGCGCGCACCCCGGCGTGAGTGCCGCCTCGGTGCAGGCGATCAGCACCGGCGCAGGCACCCACCTGGCGGCTCTGGTCGTCACCGGCGCTCCCCACTCCGCGCTGCACGACTGGCTCGCCGGGCACCTGCCGCCGCACATGCGGTGCGCCTGGTTCGCCGGCGCCGAGGCCCTGCCGCTGAGCCGCAACGGCAAGATCGACCGCGCCGCCGTGCAACGGCTCCTGCTGGCGAGCACACCGCACAGCACCACCGGCCGCACCGGCGAGGCCCCCAGCAGCGAGCTGGAACGGTCCGTGGCCCGCGCCTGGCAGGACCTGCTCGGGACCGGCCCGGTCACCCGGGACGACGACTTCTTCGCGCTCGGCGGCGACTCGCTGCTGGCCACCCGCCTGCTGGTGACGCTCGACCAGCTCGGCGTGCAGGGTGCGAGCCTGGGCGCCGTCTTCTCCCGCCCACGACTGGCCGACCTGTGCACCGGCCTGGTTCTCGGTGCGGGACAGGCCGATCCGCCCGCCGACGGGCTCGAGGAGGTGGCCGGAGGCGGGCCGGCACACCGGCACGACCCGTTCCCGCTCACCGACGTGCAGCGGGCCTACCTGATCGGCCGGGACCCGGACCTGCCGCTCGGCGGCGTCGGCACCTGGCAGTACAACGAGTTCGACGGCGAGGACGTGGACCTGGATCGGCTCCAGCGGGCCTGGGACGCCGTGCAGGCCCGGCACGACATGCTGCGTGCCGTCATTGAAGACGGCGCGCAACGGGTTCCGGAGAAACCGGAGCCGGTGAGGATCGTCGTGCAGGACGTCACCGGTGATCCCGAGGCCGCACTGAGCGGCCTGCGCCGGCGTCTCTCGCACCGGATGGTAGACCTGGCCCGCGGCCCCCTGGTAGAGATCGGGGCGGTGCGCTACCGCCGCGACGGGCAGGTCCGCACCCGGCTGGGCATCGGCTACGACTACATCGTGCTCGACGCCCTGTCCATCATGCGGGTGCTCACCGAGCTGGACACCCGATACACCGATCCGGAGGCCGACCTCGGCCCGGTGGGACCCTTGTTCCGCGACTACGTGCTGGCTCACGAGGGCCACCAGCCCGACCCCGGGCACCTGGCGCACTGGGAACGCCGGCTGGCCGAGCTTCCCCCCGGCCCGGAGCTGCCGCTGACCCGTTCCCCCGAAACGGTTTCCGGCGCGTCCTTCGAGCGACGCCAGCATCTGCTGGCCCCGGAGCTCTGGCAGGGATTGCAGGAAAGGGCCCGCCGGTACCGGGTCACGGTGCCCTCGGTCCTGCTCGCCGCCTACGGCGAGGTGCTGGCCCGGTGGAGCGGTTCCGACGGCGTGACGGTCACCCTGACCCGGTTCGACCGGCGGCCGGTGCATCCCCGGATCGACCTCGCGGTGGGCGATTTCACCACGCTCGCCCCGGCCGGGTACCGGCGGCCGGCCGGCACCGGGTTCGCCGAGGCGGTGCGCGCGGTGCACCGGCGCACCGGCGAGGACCTGGACCACAGCGACGTGCCGGCCTCCTGGCTGCTGCGCCGTCTGGCCTCGGCCGGGGGTGAGGGGCGGCCCGTGCCGGTCGTCTTCACCAGCGCGGTCGGTGTGGCCGGCGACGTCACGATGGACCGCTCCCCCGGTTTCCCCCAGCCGGTCTGGGGTCTGTCCCAGTCACCTCAGGTCTGCCTGGACAACCAGGTACTGCCGGCCCACGGTGGCCTTCAGGTCACCTGGGACGCCGCGGCCGGGCTGCTGCGTGAGAGTGTGCTCGACGACATGTTCGAGGCCTACCTGACTCTGCTGACCGCTCTGGCCCGGCCGGACGGGGACGACACCCTGCCCGACCTCCTTCCCCCCTCGCAACGTTCCGTCCGGCAGCAGGTTTCGGCAACCGGGGACGGCGGTGAACCCGTGACCCTCCTGGCCCCCGTCCTGGAGCGGATCGCCGCGGCCCCGGAGCGTCCGGCCCTGATCGACCGGGACGGGACGGTGACCACGTACGGCGCCCTGGGCGAGGACGTGAGGCGCTGGACGGGTCTGCTGGCCGCCCACGGTGTCCGGCCCGGTGACCTGGTCGCGATCACCCTGCCGAAGGGACCGGTCCAGGTGACGGCGGCGCTGGGGGTGCTGGCAGCCGGCGCCGCCTACGTCCCGGTCGGGGTCACCACGCCGCCGGCCCGGCGCAGCGCCCTGTACCGGCTGGCCGGTGTGCGGCACGTGATCACGGACGAGAGCATCTCGGGGTCAGACGGTTTCGCCGTCCTGGATCCTTCGGCCCTGGCCGGTGCGGTGCCGGCCGACCCGGTTCCGGCGTCCCCCGGAGACCTGGCCTACGTCATCTTCACCTCCGGCTCCACCGGGGCGCCGAAGGGTGTGGAGACCACTCATGACGCCGCCGCCAACACCTGCCGCGACATCGTCACCCGATACCGGATCGGGCCGGAGGACCGGGTGCTGGCCCTGTCGTCCCTGGAGTTCGACCTGTCGGTGTTCGACGTCTTCGGGACGCTGGGGGCCGGCGGCACGGTGGTGCTGCCCGGGGAGGGCGAGCGCCGGGACCCGGCCGGATGGCTGGAACAGGTTGATCGGCAGCGGGTCACGGTGTGGAACACGGTGCCCGCCCTGCTGGACCTGCTGATCACGGAGGCGGGCGACAGCGGGCGGGCGGATTCGCTGCGCCTGGCTCTGGTCTCCGGTGACTGGGTGGGCCTGGACCTGGCCGCACGGCTGCGCCGGATCACCGCCGGCCGGTCCGGCAGCCCGGCCCGGCTGGTCGCCCTGGGTGGCGCCACCGAGGCGGCGATCTGGTCGAACGCGTTCGAGGTGGGTGAGGTTCCGGAGCACTGGACGTCGATCCCGTACGGTTTCGCCCTCAGCGGGCAGCGGTACCGGGTGGTGGGCCCGAGCGGGCACGACGCCCCCGACGGCGTTCCCGGCGAACTGTGGATCGGCGGCCGGGGCGTGGCCCGCGGCTACCGGGGCGAACCGGAGCGCACGGCCGAGCGTTTCGTGCTGCACGAGGGTGAACGCTGGTACCGCACCGGGGACCTGGGACGGTTCTGGGCCGACGGCACACTGGAGTTCCTCGGTCGCACCGACCATCAGGTCAAGATCAACGGTCATCGGCTGGAACTGGGTGAGGTGGAGGCCGCCCTGGAGGCGCTGCCCGGGGTTCACCGGGCCGTGGTCGCCGCTCCCGGGGCCCGGGGGCGGCGGGTGCTGCACGCCGTGATCGAGGCCCCGGCCGACGTCACGGACCCCCGCGCGGCACTGGAGGCCGTGCTTCCGGCGCATGCCGTTCCCTCACGGATCATCCGGCTGGACGCGCTGCCCCTGACCCCGAACGGCAAGGTGGACCGGGCGGCCGTACTGGCCCTGACCACCGAGGAACCGGCCGGGAACCCGTCACACCGGAGGGAACTGAGCGCGGCACAGGCGGCGCTGGCGCCCCTGTGGGAGGAGGCGACCGGGTCGGGCGTGGTCGATCCCGACGAGGGGTTCTTCGCCTCCGGCGGCGACAGCCTGACGGCGCTGCGTCTGGTGGCGACCGTGCGCGAGCGCTTCGGGGTGCCGCTGTCGGCGCGTGACCTGTTCGCCGCGCCGACCCTGACCGCCCTGGCGCGGCACCTGGAGAAGGCCGACGACACCTGGCGCCGGGACGGGGTGGACGAGGGCACCCTGTAACTGCGTCGGCTCACCGACGAGCCGGGAAGGACGCTGTCGGGGCGGGTTTCGGGAACACCGGAACCCGCCCCGCAACGCGTCCCTAGTCGGCCTCGTCCCCGATGAGACGGACGGCGCCGGAGGGACAGGCCCGCACGGCCCCGGCCGGGTCGGCGTCGGAGGCGTCGACCTCGAACTCGCGGTCCCGGCCGACCGGCTTCACGATGCCGGTCTCCTCGTCCTGGTCGAAGTACCGGGGCGCCCATCGCACGCACTGCCCCGCGCCGATGCACCGCTCGGCATCCACCCGTATCCGCATCTCTCTCATCCCTTACCCGAGAACTGTTTCGTGAAGGCCGTCTTCATCGCATCGGCGGCACACTGCCCGCTTCGCTACGGCCGGGCCCGCCGGGCCGCGTGCACCGTCCCTGCGGCCAGCACGTAGAGGTCTTCCCGGCGCAGCACACCCCGAGGGCTGCCGGGATCGACCAGCTCACCGATCGCCTCCCGGTCCGCCGCGCTCAGCAGGTCGCCGGCGAAGGTGGTGAACATGCCCAGCCGGCGGGCCAGCGCCGTGCGGGTGCCTTCGGGCACCGGCGCCTGCACCTCGGTCACGAAGGTGCTGCTGCCCAGGTGCTTCAGGCCCGCCCTGCGGATCAGGTCCGGCCAGGCGCCCCGGGGAGTGACCAGACCCGCGGGGTTGGCCAGGCCGGAGGCCCGCTGCTCGACAGCCGCCTCCAGCCGGGCGAGCAGACCCGGGTACTCCCCGTCGGGAAGGAACCGCGTGGGCAGCCCTCCCTCGCGTACCAGCAACACCCCGGCCGGTGTCAGCCGGTCACCGAAGATCTCCAGTGCCCGCACCGGATCGGGCAGGTGGTGCACGACCTGACTGGCCCACACGAGGTCGGCGGCCGGCAGGTCGGCAACTCCTCCGGGCAGGTCGCGCAGCGCGGTGCGGACCCGCTCGTCCAGCCCGGCCTCCCGGGCGCGGGCCGTGACCGCCTCCAGCAGTTCCGGCGTGCCGTCCACGGCCGTGACCCGTGCCCGCCCGAACGCCTCGGCCAGGGCGAGCGTGAGCACGCCGGCCCCGCTGCCGAGATCCATTACCTCGCGCACCGCCGGCAGCCACGAGCCTGCCCACCCCAAGGCTCCCGACAGCACCGGCAGGCCCAGTTCCGCTTCGCTGATCAGTAGCGGAAGGGACTGTGCCCAGTTCTGTGACGTCGCTTCAGACATCCACGCCCTCCGATTGATTGATAATGATTCTCACTACCATCGTAGGGCGCAGCCTGGTTGCGCCGCTCGCGCAGCCCGCCGCCCCACCGTTACCGCGCCGCAGCGCCGGCAGCGGCTAGGCTGCCGGGATGCCCGCCGAGGACATCGAAACCCAGGACCTCCGCGTGTTTTTGGCGGTGGCCCGGCACGGCAGCCTCTCGGCCGCAGCCAAGGAGCTGTTTCTGTCCACGCCGTCAGTGGGCTCACGCATCGCCGCGCTCGAGGCCAAGGTCGGGGCGCCACTGTTCACCCGGCACCGCCGGGGCTCAGCCCTGACCGGCGCCGGCGAGCAGTTCCTGCCCTACGCCCAGCGCTGCCTGGCTGTGCTCGACGACGCCCGGCGCGCCATCCGGTCCAGCGCACCGGGGCACGTGGTCGTGTCCACGCCGGCCACCCTGGCCCCGGTGCTGCTGCCCGAGGTCGTCACCGTCCTGGGCGAGAAGGGCCTGCGCACCCGGGGACGCGTGGCGCACAGTCATGAGGTCGTCCTCCAGCTGACCCAGGGATCGGCGGACGTCGGGTTCCTGCTGAACGGGGTCGCGCCGCCGGCCCTGATGTCACGGCGCCTGGCCCGCTCCGCCCTGGTCACGGTCGCCAGGAAAGGACACCCGCTGGCCCGCCGGGCCTGTCTCGAGACGGTCGATCTGCTCACCACCCCACTGACCGTGTACCGCTGGAACAGCGAGGCCGAGACCCTGGTCACCAGCCTCGACCACCCGGACCGGCCGGCCACCGCCCCGGTGACGATCGTCGGCCTGCCCTCCGTGGCCCTCGACATGGTCCTGCTGCACGACCACGTCGCCGTCGTGCCCGAGTTCAGCATCGCCGCCACCCCAGGCGGCGAGGACTCCCTGTCCCGGCTCCCCCTGGCCCTGCCGGACTGGTCGCTGGACGTGCAGCTGATGTTCCGCCGGGACGCCCAGCGGACCGTCGCCGTCCAGGCCCTGGTCGAGGCGGCCCAGCGGCTCACCGACCGGATCACCACCACCCGCTGATCCGCAACCGCCCGGTTCCGCGCCAGCCAAAGGCCTTTTCTCACCCGGTGTGAGGCCCAGCCTGAAGCACCCGCCCCACCGGGCATCCGCCATCAAGCGACCATGCCTTCACCAAAGCATCTTCGGTGCAAGAGTTTTCGTGCCGAAAGCAGCACACCGAGCCTTCCGGCCCACCGCCGACCGGGCGATTGCACCCACAGACGCCGCCCACGACGGCGATGACACCATCAATTGGGAATGATTATCATTAGGCGATGCCGGACGCGTGTCCTGGCTCTAGGAAGGGAACACCATGCAGTACATCCATCCCGGCGCTCGCGCCGCCCGGCTCGGGCTGACCGGCGCGTTCCTGGGTGCGCTCATCGCCCTGGCCCCGGCGGTGCCCGCCTCCGCGCAGTCCACGGCCCGGACGCCGGACGGCCGGACGGTCCTGGGCGCCGGCGTGCACGTGGACGCGATCTACCCGGAGATCGAGAACGGCGAGCTCGACGTCAGGGCCCTCACCCCGGACGGCGTCGTGGACACCGACGAGGTCGCCCTCCACCTTCCCGCGACCGACACCTCGCACGTGAAACTTCCTGCCGGGTACGAGTTCCTGGCACCGGAGGGCACCGAGGCCTGGGTGACTACCGAGGCCCAGGACCCGTCCGTGGTCTGGCCCGGCTGGTCGTTCGAGGGCATCGAGCGCGGAGTACTCCAGGGAACCGTCGAGATCGCCTACGACAGCATGAGTTACGCCGGTGACTCGGACGACCCGCGGTTCGCGATCACTCAGCCGGGCGGCTTCGACGGCACCAAGGTCACCCCGGTCATCGTGCCCGGCACGGTGTTCACGTCCACCAGCGGCGAGGTCGGGGCGCACACGCACGCCACCTGGTCGTTCACCGCCGAGGGCACCTACGACATCGACTTCACGGTCAACGCGACCCTCGCCGACGGCAAGGAGATCTCCGACGACGCCACGGTGCGCTTCGTGGTCGGCGACCTGCCGACCGGGAAGACCGACCCGGAACCGGTCACCGATCCAGAGGCCACCGACTCGATCCAGGCGCTGACCGTGGTGCCGAGCAAGGTCGACGCGGAGTACTTCGTCGGGCAGACGATCAACTTGACCGCGCTGTCCCCGGAAGCCGGTGAGAAAGACACCTACCGCTGGTACACCACCGCGCCGGGCGCGTCCGAGGCGGTGCAGGCCACCGACCAGACCACGAACGTGTTCTCCACCAAGCCGATTCGCTCGATCGACGGCTCCAGCGTCTATGTCGAGCGGGTTGACGGTGACGGCGAGGTGGCCGAGACCTCCGAGCCGATCACGCTCGGCGTGCGGGCCAACGTCCCCACCACCACCCTGACCGTGGCCGCCGACAAGGACACGTACGCCGCCGGCGAGACGGCGAAGTTCACCTCCACGCAGAGCCCGCAGACCGAGGACGAGCACTACCACTGGTATCTCAAGACGGCTGACGCGACCGAGTACGAGTGGATTCCCGAATCCCGCCTGGCCGACCAGGAACTCGAGATCACCCCGGAGATGAACGGGGCCACGATCACCACCCGCCTGTTCAACGCCGACCACGCGGTGCTGGCCGAGGCCGCACCGATCCGCCTGAGCGTCACCGGCGACGACGTCACGCCGCTCGAGGTCACCTCCGACCGGTCCGGGTACGCCACCGGTGACACCGCGACCTTCCAGGCATCCGGCCTCGACGACGGCGCCACCGTGGCCTGGTCGGTGCGCAAGGCCGGGGAGAACGTCTTCGAGCCCCTCGACGCCGGCACCGGCACCTCGATCACCCCGGCCGTCGGCGCCGACTGGGACGGCGCCGAGATCCAGGCCGTCGCGAGCCAGAACGGCGAAGTGACCGCTCAGGGAAGCCTTCTGAGCATTCACACCACCGACTCCGCCTCCGCCCAGGAAGCCGGCGGTGACGAGGCGCAGGAGTCCTCGGGTTCCGTCGTCCTCTGGATCGTCGTGGCCGTGGTGGCGATCCTGGTGATCGCCGCGATCGTCCTGCTGGTCCTGCGCCGCCGTGGCCGCACCCCGGTCAGGGACGAGGAAGAGACGAAGGCCGACGCCTGAGACCAGTGCCGACCGATCCGGGGCGCCGTCGCTCGTGACGGCACCCCGGATCATCCCGTGAGGGGGACCAGATTCTTTCCCGGACCACATCATTCATCGCCGTCGCGATGCTGGCGCTCGCGCCTGCCCCGGCCGCGCCCAGCCCGCCCAGCACGTCCGAACTGCGCGACGGGCACGCCGATCTCGGCCCGGTGTACCAGGACGGCCGGTGGCAGATCCAGCTCAAGGACGACACGTCCGGCACCACACGCTGGCGCGACCCGGCCGGCGTCGGCCTACGGATCAGCGACGCCGCCCGCCACCCCCTGCCGGACGACAGCGACTACGCCTTCCTCGGCTCCCCCGGTGACGAGGTCTACCTGATTCCACAGACGCAGGTCTCGGGCGTGCTGTGGCTCGGCTGGAACACCCAGCACCCCAGCCTCGACCGGCGACAGATCAGCGACGTCGCCTTCAGCCTGCACGATCTCACCGGCCCCGGGAACCTGCACGTCTATCTGGACTACAGCGGATTCCGTGCACCGCAACAACTCTGGGACGGCACCGACGTCACCCAGACCATCGACGTCCTCCCCGGCGTCCACACGCACGCCAACTGGGCCTTCAGCGCCCCCGGCGACTACCACGCCGTGTTCACCGCCACGCTGACCCCGCGCGACGGCGACAAGGTCTCCGCATCAGCCGATCTCCACTTCCTGGTCAGCGACAGCGCCACCACCACCGCAACCTCCTCCCGGTCATCCGTCCCCGTCGGGCCGGTGGCCGCCGCGGCAGCCGTCGTCGTCACAGCCGTCGTCGTGCCGGTCGTGGCCCGGCGACGCCGGCGAGGTGCCCGCCGATGACCCGGCCCGCACGGCGGTGGCCCGCCGTCCTCCTGGCGCTCGCCCTCGCGCTGTCGGCCTGCACCGCGAAACCCCTGCTGACCGCCGGATCCGGCCGCCTGCAAGTGATCACGACCACCGGCATCCTGCGCGACCTGGTGAGAAACGTCGCCGGTGACCGCGCGGACGTCGTCTCCCTCGTGCCGGACAACGGCGACCCGCACACCTACGAGCCGACGTTGCGCGATGCCCGCAACGTCGTCTACGCCGACGTCGCTTTCAGCAACTACGCGATGCTGGAGGAGCAGAACGTCATCAGGACGCTGGACTCCAACCTCGTCGACGACGCCGTGAACGTCTCGCTGGCCGAGGAGTCGGTGAAGTACGCGGCCGAGATCATCCCCCTGGTCGAGCACGTCGACCTGGACACCGTCTGGCTGGGGCTGCGCGCCCGGGGCGAGGGTGCCTCGTACGGCGCCGACCGCAGCTCCCAGGTCCTGCTGTCGGCGACGGCGGCCACCGGACCGGGCGAAGTGTACGCCTACCTGACCGGATCCTTCGGCGACACGGACGTCTACTTCGACTCCTCCGACGGTTTCGACGCCGCCGACGGGTACCGCGACGACACCATGAGCCTGCCCGCGGACGCCCACACGCACCTGTCCTGGGCCTTCACCGAACCCGGCGTGTACACGCTGACGCTGAAGGCCCGGATCCAGGTGGACGAGACCGCCCGCCCGGTCGACCTCGACGAGCAGACGTTCACCTTCGCGGTCGGGGTCAACCCCGCCCAGGCCGGGGTGCCGAACCCGGTGGTGCTCGACGAGGGGCACGCGGACCTCACCGCCGACCTGGGCACCGGTGCGCTGGAGGTGCTGCACGACCCATCCGGCGGTGGGGAGGCGACGCAGAAGACGTACCGCCCCGCCGAGGTCGTCGTGGACGTCCCGGCCAAGGCGCTGGAGGAGGTCCCGTCCGGCTCGCAGTACGCCTTCCTGGGCCGGCCCGGCACTCAGGTCTACCAGCTGGCTCAGGCCGTGCTCGGCAAGCACGTCCACGGGGAGATCGACCCGCACCTGTGGCAGGACGTGCGCAACGGCATGGCCTACGTGCAGCTGATCCGCGACACCCTGATCGCCGCCGATCCCGCGGGCGCAGGGCAGTACGCCGCCAACGCCTCCGCCTATCTCGACGAGCTCGAGCAGACCGACGACTACGTGCGCGAGACGATCGCCGCGATCCCCGAGGCGAACCGTTATCTGGTCACCACCCACGACGCCTTCGGCTACCTGGCCGACGCCTACGACGTGAACGTGGCCGGGTTCGTCACCCCCAACCCGGCGACCGAACCGTCGCTGGCCGACCGCCGCAAGCTCACCCGGACCATCCGGTCGCTCGACGTGCCCGCCGTGTTCCTCGAACCCAACCTCGCGGCCCGCTCCGCCACCCTCACCGAGGTCGCCGCCGAGCAGGATGTGCAGGTGTGCGCGATCTACGGCGACACCTTCGACGACGAGGTCACCAGCTACGTCCAGATGATGCGGTTCAACGCCGACTCCCTGCGCCGCTGCCTCTCCCCCCGCTAGAAGGGCCCTTTCATGTCCCGAAGGACCGCACGACAACGCCTCGCCGCCCGCACCGGCCTCTGCGCCCTGCTCGTGGCCTGCCTGCTGGGCGCCGGGCCCGCCGCCCTCGCAGCGGGCCGGGGCGGCACCGACGACCCCCAGCTCGAACAGCATCTCGACGAGCTCGCCGTGGTCGACGGCGAGCGCGTGCTCGACTCCGGGCACGTTGACCTGGGCCCGAAGTTCGACGACGGACGGTGGAGCCTGCTCGTCCACGACGACGTGGCCCAGGCCGACGGCGGCGCGACCAGCGTGTGGCGGCACCCGGACCAGACCGTGTTCAGCGTCAGCGACGCCGCCAGAATGGCCATGCCCGAGGACGATGCGTACTCCTTTCTCGGGTCCGCACCGGGCCAGGACGTCTACGTGGTGCCGCAGACCCAGAATCCCGGCGTGGTCTGGCTGGGCTGGAACACCCAGGATCCCGAGGTCATGGAACGTATCGACCGCGGCGTCACGCTGTCGCTGACCGGGGTGCAGGGACCGGGCAAGCTCAGCGTGTACCTCCAGTCCGGCTCGTTCGGCGCCCCGGACGTGCTGTGGCGGTCGGACACCGCTCAGGCGCAGCCCTTCTGGGTCGACGTGAACACCCACACCCACGCGAACTGGGTCTTCACCGAGCCCGGTGTCTACCTGCTGGGGCTGCGTGCCTCGGCGGAACTGACCGACGGCAGCAGTGTCAGCGACACCCAGTACCTGCGGTTCGCGGTCGGCTCCTCGGCCTCCACCGACGACGCCCTGACCGAGACCTGGACCGGCCCTGCCGAGGAATCTGCCGAGGACGCCGCGAGCGCTCCGGACCCTGATCCGGATTCCGGCCAGGATCCCTTGACGGACAAGGGTTTTCTGCTGCTGGCCGGTCTGGTCGCCGGGACCGCCCTGCTGGCCGTGGCGACTCTGGTGCTGACGGTCCGGGGCGGCCGGGCCCGGCGGCGGGCGCTGGAGGCCCCGGGCGAGGACGGGCAGCCGTGAACGAGAGGACGCTGGTGGTCGAGGACGTCGCGGTGGACCTGGGGGGACGCCCGGTGCTGGAGTCGGTGAACCTCACCGCCCGGCGTGGTGAGCTTCTCGCCCTGATCGGGCCGAACGGCGCGGGCAAGACCACGTTGCTGCGCACCGTTCTGGGGTTGCTGCGCCCCCGGGCCGGACGGGTGCTGGTCGAGGGTGTGCCGGCCCGGCCCGGGCGGGCCTCGATCGGGTACGTGCCGCAGCGGCACGAGTTTGCCTGGGATTTCCCGGTTTCCGTGGCCGGCGTGGTGATGACGGGCCTGACCGGCCGGCTGGGCCTGCTGCGCCGGCCGGGGGCCGCCCAGTGGGAGGCTGTGGCCGAGGCTCTGGACCGGGTGCGCATGCGGGAGCTCGCCGAGCGTCCCGTCGGGCAGTTGTCGGGAGGTCAGCGGCAGCGGGTCCTGGTGGCCCGGGCTCTGGTGCTGCGCCCGTCGGTGCTGTTGCTCGACGAGCCGTTCACCGGTCTGGACCTGCCCACCCAGGAACTGCTGTCGGTGTTGTTCACCGATCTGGCCCGGGAGGGGCGCGCCGTGGTGATGACCACGCACGACCTGCTGGGTGCCATCGACGGGTCGGACCGGATCGCCCTGCTGAACCGGACCGTGGTGGCGGCCGGCGCCCCGAAGGACCTGGCCGCCGAACCTGAACTGTGGAGCACGACCTTCGGGGTCGGCGAGGACTCCGCCCTGATCCGCATGCTGAAGGCGGTCGCCTGATGAACCCGGTCCAGTTCCTCACCGACCTGACCAACCCGGACCTGGCGTTCCTGCCCAAGGCGCTGGCCGTGGCGGTGATGTCGTCCGTGGTGTGCGGTGTCATCGGCTGTTACGTCGTGCTGCGCGGGATGGCGTTCATCGGCGACGCCGTCTCGCATGCCGTGTTCCCGGGCCTGGCGGTCGCTTTCGTCGTCTCGGGCAATCTCGTGCTGGGTGGCACCGTGGCCGGGGTCGCGACCGCGGTGCTCGTGGCCGTGTTCTCGCAGAACCGGCGCCTGCACGAGGACTCCGTCATCGGCGTCCTGTTCGTGGCGGCCTTCGCCCTGGGCGTGGTGATCATCTCCCAGGCGCCCGGTTACGCCGGTAGCCTCCAGCAGTTCCTGTTCGGCTCGATCACCGGCATCCCCGACTCCGACCTGTACGTCGTGGCCGTCACCGGTCTGCTCGTGCTGCTGGCGGTGTTCGCGTTTCACAAGGAGTTCGTCACCGTGTCGCTGGACCGGGAGTCCGCGCGGGCGCTGGGTCTTCGGGTGTTCTGGCTCGACCTGGCGCTGTACGTCCTGGTCACCCTGGCGGTGGTGATCAGCGTGCAGACCATCGGGAACATCCTGGTGCTGGCGCTGCTGGTGACGCCGGCGGCCACGGCCCGGCTGCTGACCGACCGGCTCGGCGTGATGATGCTGCTGGCCCCCGTGGTCGGCGGGCTGTCGGCGCTCGTGGGGCTGTATGTCTCCTGGTCGTGGGACCTGCCCACCGGCGGCACGATCGTGCTGGTGCTGACCGCCCTGTTCCTGCTGGCCTGGTTCCTGTCCCCGACCCAGGGGCTGCTGGCCAGGCTACGGCCCGGCATGCCTCACCCGCCGATCGGCAGCAGCGGGGCCAGCCGGTCGAAGGCGACGGAGAACGGGTAGGCGGCCAGCGCCAGTCCCAGCCCGCGCCAGAAGACGGCCCGCACGACGACACGCCACCGGCGGCGGTCGCGGCTGACGGCCAGGCGCCCACTCACGAACCAGCACAGCAGCGCCGCGGCGGCAGGTGCGCAGGCGTCGCGCCACCCGCTCGCCGACGGGCTGCTGAAGGCCAGGAAGTCCGTTGTGGCGAGACTTTCGCGGTCCCCGTCCTGCGGCGAGGCGGTACCGGCCACCCGATCCGGCTCGCCGGCCAGGTCCGCGACGACGACCAGGCGGTTGCTCGCGCTGAACCGTGGGTGACAGGTGATCAGCGTCAGCCGGCTGCGGGAGCGGTCCTGGTCCAGCACCCCCAGATCGTCCGGGTCGATGATCAGGTGGCCGGACTCCTCGCGTCCCAGCCCCTGACCGTCCGGGGCTGCGACGACGTAGTCACTGCGGCCGGAGTCCGTGGTGATCTCGATCCGGTCGCCCGGGCGCAACCGGTCCAGCTTGCCGAAGGGCGCACCCCAGGTGGTGCGGTGCCCCACGATCACGCTGTTGCCGGCCTGCCCCGGCACGGCGGTGCCCCGCACGTGGCCCGGTCCTTGTTGCAGACTGCCCCGGCCGGCTCCCTCCAGCACGACCAGCTCCATCCCGATGCGCGGAATCCGGAGCAGGCCAACGGTTCCCGCAGGAAGTGGCCCCGCCGTCTCGACGTCGATGCCGGAGAGCCTCACCTCGGCCGGATCGCCGGCCGCCTGCGGAGCGCGTGCCGTCGCGGGGCGCCCGGCACCCTGGGCCTGCACCATCTGCCGCCGGAGATCTTCCTGCGCCTGCGCGGCCCGCAGATCGGTGACCCAGTACTGATGGACGACGAACAGCAGGACGACGAGCGCGCCGGTCGTCAGCAACCGGCCCAGGCCGTCCGCCAGGATCCGCCACAGGCTGTGCCACCGAGGTCCGTTCTGGGGCTTTTCGCCGTCCACGCGTGCTACCTTCCTTTTGATAATGATTCTCAGGATATATAGGGATCGCCCTCTTGTGGTGGTCCCCCGCCCGAAACGGCAGGAGTCGGTGATGGGTTCAGCACGGATCGGCAGGTTCCTCGGTTCCCCGGGCGGGCGGGCGAAGGTCGCCGGCGCCCTGACAGCGGCCCTGGGCGGAGCGCTCGTTCTGGTCACCGCGCTCGCCCCGAGTGCCTCCGCCGCGGACTGGAACGGGCGCCTGGTCCTGGCCCAGGGACATCTGGACGCCGTTCACCTGGAACTGGAGGGCTCGGCGCTGTCGGTCGGGCTGCGCGAGGACATCACCGGCAACAAGGTGATCCGCGCGTCCGACGAGGTGGTGATCCAGGTGACCGACGCCGCCCGGCAGACGATTCCCTCCGACGCCTCCTACGCCTTCCTCGGCGAGGCCGGTGACGAGTTCTGGCTGATCCCGCAGGTGCAGGACCCCGACGTGGTCTGGGCCGGCTGGGACACCGAGGAGATCGAGACCGGTGACGTGCGCGACGACCAGGTGACCCTGACCCTGACGAACGTGTCGGGTCCCGGATCGCCGGTGAGGATCTACTCCACCGGGACCTTCGGGCAGCCGACACCGCTGATCGACAACCTCGCGGGCCTGGTCGACATCACCGTGCCCAGCAACTCCCACGTGCACGCGAACTGGGCGTTCTTCGAACCGGGGCTGTACGAGCTGACGTTCCAGGCCTCGGCCGTCACGGCCGCGGGAACACCGGTCCAGGGCTCCGCGACGTACCAGTTCGTCGTCGGTGACCTGCCCTCGACCGACCCGGAACCGACCCCCACCGATCCCGGGAGCACGCCCCCGCCCACCACCACGCCGACGACCACTGCCTCACCGACCGGTTCCCCCACCGATCCCCCTGCCGGCGGAAACAGCTCGGTGACGCAGAGCATTCGCGCCACGATCGGCGACGACGACGGCGGACTGGTCCTCAGCGTGGACCCTGAGGACCGGTCCGTGATACTCCCCGCCGCATCCCTCGACCCCTCCGGCAACCACTGGAGCGCCGGCGGCGAACTGCGGCCCGTCACCGTGACCGACACTCGCACCGGATCCCCCGGCTGGAACGTCGCCGGGCAGGTCAGCGACTTCACCGGCGACACCGGACAATTCCCCGGCAAGCACCTCGGCTGGACCCCGAAAATCCTTGATCAGGCGACCGGCACGGCCGTCACTCCCGGTGCTACCGTACTTCCCGCTCTCACCTCCGGCGACGGCCTGGCCCACTCCTCCACCCTCGCCGTCGCCCCCGCCGGAACCGGCCGCGGCGTCACCGTCCTCGGTGCCGGTCTCGAGCTCGACGTCCCGGCCGAGACCGAGACCGGTTCTTATGAAGCCACTCTCACCCTCACGGTGATCTGACGTGCTGAATCTGCCCGCTTCCGGAAGAGTCGCCGTGCCAGGTCCTGCCCGCCGTTCCCGAACGGCCGGGGCCCTGCTCCTGATCGTCGTACCGGTCGTCGTCCTGATCTCGGCCTGGACCGCTGGATCCTCGTACGCCGCCGTGTGGAACGGCCGGCTCGTGCTCGATTCCGGGCATGTCGACGCCGTGCACGTCACCCTGGACGGTGAGCGGCTCTCGGTCCGCCTGCGTGAGGACGTCACCGGCTCGCACGTGCTGCACGATGCCCAGGACGTCGTCCTCCAGGTCGGTGACGCCGCGAGGTTCGCGATCCCGGACGTTCCCGGTTTCGAGTTCCTCGGGCCGGAGGGCGCCAGCACCTGGCTGATCCCCGAGGTGCAGGAACCCGACGTGGTCTGGGCCGGGTGGGACACCGAGGAGATCGAGACCGGCGAACTGCGGGACGACGCCATCACGATGGAGCTGAGCGAGGTCGAAGGTCCCGGCACCGTGCACATTTTCAACAACGGACCGGTCGGCGAGGCGGTGATGCTGTTCGACCCGCAGAGCGGGCTGCGCACCCACAGCGTTCCGGTGAACGCACACGTCCATGCGAACTGGGCGTTCTCGGCGCCGGGATCGTACGAACTGACCTTCCGGGCCTCAGCCGTCACGGCCGCCGGCACACCGGTGCAGGGATCGGCCACCTACCAGTTCGTCGTCGGCGACCTTCCGGACGCTGGCCCCTCACCGAGCGATCCCGGCACCACCCCCACGACGACGGAAACCACCCCGGCACCGACGGATCCCAGCACCACGACCCCCGATCCCACGACCCCCGATCCCACGACCCCCGCTCCCAGCCCGACGGACTCGGCCTCCACGCCCCCGACCACCGAGCCGTGCCCGGACGATCCGCCGTCGACCGAACCGTCCACCGGTGGCACGCCGAAGCCCACCGGCAGCTCCCCGACCGAACCTCCGGACGGCGGCGGCCACTACGTGACACAGAGCATCCGCGCCACGATCGGCGACGATGACGGCGGGCTGGTCCTCAGCGTCGACCCCCAGGACCGGTCCGTGACCCTGCCCGCCGCAACCCTCGACCCCTCCGGCAACCACTGGAGCTCCGGCGGAGAACTGCGGCCCGTCACCGTGACCGACACCCGCACCGGCTCCCCCGGCTGGAACGCCAGCGGCCAGATCAGCGACTTCACCGGCGACACCGGCCAGTTCCCCGGCAAGCACCTCGGCTGGACCCCCAGAATCATCACCCAGCCCAGCCGGACCACCGTCACCCCCGGAGCCATCGTCGCCCCCGCCCTGGCCACCGGTGACGGCCTCACCCACTCCTCCACTCTCGCCACCGCCACCGCCGGAACCGGCCGCGGCGTCACCGTCCTCGGTGCGGCACTCGAACTCACTGTGCCCGCCGACGTCGAAACCGGCGACTACCGTGCCACTCTCACCCTCACGGTGATCTGATGACCTTTCCATCCCTGCGCCGGATCCCCGTCGCCGTGTTCTGCCTGATGCTGACGTCTCTCCTGCTGCCGTCGTCGGCCGATGCCGCCACGACGACTCTCACCCCCGCACCCCTCGTCACCGCTCCCGCCACCGAAGACCCCGACAACGCCGTGACCTGGGGCGTCGGACCGGCACCCGAGGACGGACAGCCGACCCGGGCGGCCTTCGTCCATGAACTGACGCCGGGCAAGAGCATTTCCGACACCGTGCGCGTCACCAATTTCTCCACCGGCCCCCTGACCTTCCAGATGTATGCGCAGGACGCGATCAACACCTCCGACGGCGGTTTCGATCTTCTCTCCCGGGACGAGGCCTCGCGCGACATCGGCCTGTGGGTCCGGATCCCGCAACGAACCGTCACCGTCCCGGCACGCTCTCGCGCCGAGGTCCCGTTCCGGATCGAGGTGCCGGCCGACGCCGGCCCCGGCGACCATTCCGGGGGGATCGTCGCGGCGCTACTCGAACAGGCCACCGACGGCACCGGGCGTAACGTCATCGTCGAACGCCGGGTCGGAACCCGCATCTACGGAAGGGTTCCCGGCGCGGTTCAGGCCGCCCTGACCGCCGGGGCCCCGCTCACCCGGTACTCCGAGTCACTCAACCCCTTCCGGGCCGGCGCCGCGAAAGTCACCTACACCGTGCACAACAGCGGCAACGTCCGGCTGGCCGCGCAGCCCTCGGTCAGCGTGAAAGACCTGACCGGGCGGGTCACCCGCACCGCGACCGGTGCGGGCGTGCGGGAGGTCCTGCCCGGGCAGTCGGTGACGATGATCGTCGAGGTGCCGCACGTCTGGCCCCTGGGCCGGCTGACGGTCGAGGCCGCCGTGACCGCCGCCCCGGTGGAGGGGGCGCCGGACGATGAGCCCGCACCGCGGGGAGACTCGGCGAGCGGACAGGTCTGGGCCTGGCCCTGGGCGGCGCTGGCCGTCGTTCTCCTGATCGTCCTGCTCCTCGCCCTGCGGCGCCGGGCCCGACGCACCGGTGGGGAATCCGCCCCCGACGACACCACGAAAAGCCTGGAGGAAGTCGCATGACCGTTCTGCCACGCCTGATCGTCGTCGCCACGCTGTCGGCGGCCCTGGTCACCGGGAACGCCGTTTCACCCGGCCTGAGCGCTGCCACCGCTGCTGCCACTGCCGCCACTGACCGCGTCGTGATCTCGGACGGGCACGTCGACATGGGACCACGCATCGTCGACGGGACGTGGCGTGTCCAGCTGCGCGACGACACCCAGAGCCCTTCCGTGTGGCGGGACATCGACTCGGTGGTGCTGCACGGCAGCGAAGCCACCCGGATCACGGTGCCGTCCGGGGACGCCTACTCCTTCCTCGGCGAGACCGGCAGCGAGGTCTACGTTTTCCCGCAGACCCAGCGCGCGGGAGTGGTGTGGCCCGGCTGGAACACCCAGGACCCCTCGGTGGTGGACGGCGTGACCGGCGACATCACCTGGACCGTCCAGAGCGTCGACGGCCCGGGCGATTTCCATCTGTTCCTCAGTGACTCCTTCGGCAACCCGTCCCTGATCTTCGACGGCGGCAAGCCGTACCCGCAGTCGACCAGGATCGACCCGAACACGCACGTCCACGGGAGCTGGGCCTTCAGCAAGGCCGGCGTGTACCAGGTGCACATGCAGATGAGTGCCACCTCCACCCAGGGCCAGGCCCTGACCGACAGCCAGACGCTGTACCTGGCCGTCGCCACCTCCGCAGACGGAATCCCCGCAGGCACAGGGCAATCCGGATTGGCTGAAGACGCCGGCGGCGATACGAGCACGAGCACAGGTTCCGGTAGCGGCTCCAGCGCCAGCAACAGCGCCAGCGCCGTCGACAGCCCGGACGTGGCATCCGGCGAGCTCCCGAACACCGGTGCCGGATACCTGATCCCGATGACCGTCGCGGGGTTCGCCGCGCTCCTGGGCGGCATCGCCCTGCGCCGGGTGGGCCGCCGGACCCATCACCAAAAACATTGAAACAAAGGCATATTCACTAGTGATAACCGTTCTCAACTGATCTAGTCTGTGACTGTTCCCGACCGTCGAACGAGGAGCATCCCTTGCGTATCGCCACCCCACTCGCCGCAGCGACGCTGACCGCCGCCGCCGTCCTGGCCGGCGGCCCCGCCCAGGCCGCCGCGACCGTCCAGATCTCTCAGGGGCACGTCGACGCCGTCGACGTGGCCTACGAGGACGGAGAACTCGGCATCACGATCCACGACGAGAGCGTGACCCCCGACGTCGAGCGCGACCCGGCCGACGTCGTCCTCGTGGTCAAGAAGGAGGCGAAGTGGACCGTTCCGGACGACCCGGCGTTCGCCTTCCTCGGCGCCCCCGGCACGAAGGTCTGGCTGCTTCCCGAGATCCAGGACGAGAACCTGCTGTGGCCGGGTCTTTCCGCCGAGGAGATCGAGAGCGGTGTCTTCGTCGGCGACTCGATCCGGCTGGAGGCCACGAAGTTCTCCGGTCCGGACGGCCTGAGCCTGTTCACCAACGGCCCCAGCGGTGAACCCCAGATCATCGCCGACAGCGAGGACGGCCTGCCCGACGTCTACGACCTGCCCGCCGGTTTCCACGTGCACGAGAACTGGGCCTTCGAGAAGGCCGGCACCTACAAGATCACCGTTCGGGCCAGCGGGCAGCTGGCGAGCACGAACGAGGTGATCCGGTCCGCCCCGGCCGTGATCACCTTCAAGGTCAAGAACTGAGAGGGGGATCTGCCGTGCGTTCTGTCCGAACGATGATCGCAGCCGGGGCGGTCGCTCTGGCTGCCACGGTGGGCCTGTCCCTCCCGGCCCAGGCCGCCACCTTCTCCACCGGCCACATCGACATCCTGGACGTCGACTACACCGGCTCCGGCTCGCCCACCCTGAACATCAAGCAGTACTCACCGGCCGACGACGACGTCAATCCGGTGGGTAGCGTCATCCAGGTCCCGGCGGCGGCCCAGGCCACCCTGGGTTCGGGCCTGACCTGCGTCGGGGCCGCCACCGACACCGTCTACCGGCTTCCGCAGAGCCTCAACTCCAGCCTGCTCTACGCGGGCTGGAACACCGAGGGCTCCACCAGTGCCGTCACCCTGCAACTGGTCAGCGCCTCCACCCCCAGCGGCGGCAGGTTCGCCGTCTACCAGGCCGTCACCGGTGGCGTCAGCATCAAGCTCGCCAGCTCCGCCACCACCTGCGGCACGTCGTCGTTCTCGATCCCCGCCAACCAGCATGCCCACGCCAACTGGGTCTTCACCCAGGCCGGCACCTACACCCTGGTCTTCAGGGCCACGGTCGGCACCGCCACCTCCGGCAACATCGCCTACACCTTCAGCGTGGGCTGAGCCCTTTTCCGCTGCCCCACACGCCGGCCGTCCCGTTCGGTACACCCGCCGAACGGGACGGCCGGCGCTCACGGCCGGAGGCCGCCGTGCACGTTCGTGGTGTTCCGGGCCTCCCGGATCTCCCGCTTCATCGTCGACTCGCTGACACCGAACTGCTCGACACCGGCCTGCATCATCACTTTCCAGGCATGACCTTCCCGTAGCCAGCGGCGGACCGTATCGGCCCGGCTCTCCCCGCCCTGGCTCATCGGCCCGCTGACGTCGGGGGCCGCCACCTCCCGCGTCACCGCATCCCACGTCACCGCATCCGGGGCAGGCACCGCCGCCAGAACGATCCGCTGCCCGATCTCGGTATCGTCCCGCCGCCCGACCCGCTGTCGCCGGGCCGTCGTGACCCGTGGCGGCGCGGTATCCACGCGACGACGCCGGGAACGCCCGCTGCCCCACCCGCGCGTCTCGGCGATCGCCGCCACCGACACGAACGACACCGGCGGCGCGACGGCGAACGCCTCGGCCCACGGCAGTCCCGCCGCCCACGAGACGGGATCGGAGGCGGCGAGATTCGCCAGCACGATGAACCCCACCGAGAGCACGAAAACGATTCCTGGCAGCAGACGTTCCCGGCCCCTCCGCCGGCGCATCTCCCACGCCGCGTAGGCGGCCAGGACCTCCAGGCTCCCGGCGACCGTCCACACCATCCACCCGGTCACGTCCACCGTCGGATACGCCCCGACATGCAGCACGTGCGTGGCCGAGCCGGCCAGCGCCACGCCTCCCAGGACCGTGCTGACCAGGGCGGCGCATGCCCGGTCGATGTCGGCCCGGATCCACACGACGATGCGCCCTTCCGCGAAAGCCATCATGGCTGAAGCTTTCCGAGCATGTCACTGATCCGCTGCCGGGCACCCGCGTCGCCGCTCTCGTAGCGGGAGGCCTGACGCAACAAGGCGACGGCCTGCACCGGCTCACGGTCCTGGATGATCTCGGCCAGGGCGATACGGGCCTGCACGCCCCGGCGGTCGAAGCGCCGGCGATGTGGTTGCAGCCAGGTGAAGTCGGCATTGGGCTGGTCCGCCAGATGCCCGACATGCAGCGCAACCGCTGTGCGCAGCAGACTTTCACGGTCGGGCGAATGAGGTGTGGCGTTGATCAGGGCCTCGGTGAAGATCCGTACGTCGACATCGAGGAAGTCAGCCAGGCGGTAATGACCGCCCCCGTTGACGACGGCGTTCACCGACTCGTCCTGC
>NZ_JAHBAY010000023.1 GCF_018499875.1 Kineosporia corallincola
CCATACCGACCGTCCAGCCCCGCCGACCCCCGGCCGACCAGCCACATCCGCCGACCCGCCACGCCCATCACCCGCCCATCACCCCGCCATCACCCCGCCACGCCACGTCCGCACCGGCTCGCCGTCCGGGTGAGCAGGCTCAAGCCGCAGGGGCGAGGCGCCGATCGCGGGGTATGGCCATCTCCAGCTCGTCCGTGCCCCTGGTCCCGGTGACCGGGGTGATCGGGGTGTTCCTCAACAAGCGCACCGGGGAACCCGTGCAGGTGCCGATCGTGGCGTTCTCCCCGGAGACCGGCCAGACCTTCTACGTGGACCGCAACGGCAGGGTCGCGGACTTCCGGCTCAGCCGTGAGGACGACGTGTGGAGTGTCGGGGTGTTCTCCGTGTCCGACCAGCAGGGGATCCACGATGCCGTGGTGGCGGAGCTGGAATCCACCGGCCTGGACCATCACCCGCTGCCGCACGTGCCCTCGGCGGCCTCGGCCTCGGCCCTGTCGTAGGGGCACAGCGTCGTAGGGGCACAGCGTCGTAGGGGCACCGCGCCGTAGGGGCACCGCGCCGTAGGGGCACCGCGCCGTTGCGGGCGCGGTCGCCCACTCCGCAGCATCGCCCATCTCCACGCTGCCGGAAAACCGGTGGCGCGAGATCGGCGGAACCCCTTCAATGTGCCCCGATGGACACTGCCGCGGTTCTGACCGCCTTCGACGAACAACTGCGCCGCGCCGGAGAGGGCGAGGGCGCCGACAACCCCGAGCCCGAGCGCGCACCCGCTCGGGTGCTGAACACGGTGAAGCCGGAATGGGCGGCCGTCACCTGGTCGCGACTGACCGAGCAGGACGCCGACGAGGTGATCAAGGCGCAGCTGGACCGGCTGTCGCACCTGACCACCGACTGGGAGTGGAAGTACTACTCCTACGACACCCCGGCCGACCTGCCCTCCCGGCTGCGCGCGGCCGGGCTCAGCGAGGAGCCGGCCGAGGCCCTGATGGTGGCCGACCTGCGCGAGCTGGAGCTCACCGGGCCGCCGGAGGGAGTGCGCATCGAGCCGGTCACCGACGCCGCCGGCATCGACATGATGGTGGCCGTGCACGAGCAGGCCTTCGGCGGCGACCACCGGGCCTGGGGTGACGCCCTGCTGCGCCAGCTGGAGGAGGCCGACCCGGCCGCACCGCCCACCGTGGCCGCGTTCGTCGCGATGGCCGGCGATCTGCCGATCTCGGCCGGTCGCGTGAACTTTCACCCCGGCACGGATTTCGCCAGCATCTGGGGCGGTTCCACGATCCCGCAGTGGCGGCGGCGCGGCGTGTTCCGGGCCTTGGTCAGCCGGCGTGCGGGCATGGCCGTCGATCTCGGCTACCGCTATCTGCGGGTGGACGCCGCGGACATGAGCCGCCCGATCCTCGCCCGGATGGGCTTCAGCGAGATCGCCACCACCATCCCGTTCATCCACCACGCGACCGCCACCGGCTCGGCGGGCTGAACGCCCACCGCTACACCTCCTTCTCGGCCAGCTCGCGGAAGTCGTCGGGCACCCCGCCCCGCGACATCGCCGGCAGGTAACCCACGGCGCCACGGCCGAACCGGGCCCGCACGGCGTCCATCGAGGTGTCGACGGCCAGCCGGGCGGCGCCGGCCTCGCTGCCCTCACGCCGCGGGTCGCCGGGCGGGACGGCCAGCTCCTGCTGCACCGCGTGCCGCGCCACCAGGTTGGACACCGAGACGGCCAGGAGGCTGATCTGCACCTGCTCCCCCGGCCGGCGCTGCGACTCCTCGTGCAGCGCCTGCCAGGCCAGCTGCTCGGCGATCTCGGTCAGCGTGAGCGTGGCCGCCACCGGCTCGCCGAGGGTGAGTGAGCGGGTGACCGAGCGCATGCCCGGATAGCGCACCCGCACCGTGACCGTGCGCCCTGCACGGTGTTTCGCCCGCAACCGCACCGCCACCCGGTCGGCGAGATGCCCGAGCACCGCCCGGACCGTGTCGGGCGTGGCCGGCTGCCGCCCCATCGCCGACTGTGCCCCGACCGAGCGGGCCCGGGTGGCGCCGGTGACCCGCCGCGGGTCTTCGTTGAGGGCCAGGGCACTGAGCTTGCCGCCGGCCGCCTCGCCGAGCAGCCGGCGCACCGACGCCGGCGAGGTGGCGGCCAGCTGGCCGATGGTGTGAATGCCCTCGGACCGGAGCCGGGCCTGGGCCACCGGCCCGATGCCCCAGATCAGCGCGACCGGCAGCGGGTCGAGGAACTCCCGCTCGCGCTCCGGCGCCACCAGCACCAGCCCGTCGGGCTTGGCCACCTGCGAGGCCACCTTGGCCAGGTGCTTGGTGCGGGCCACCCCGATCGAGATCGGCAGCCCGATCTCGCGCCGCACCCGCCGCCGCAGCTGGTCGGCGATCACGTCGGGCGGGCCGAACAGGTGCACCGAGCCGGACACGTCGAGAAACGCCTCGTCGATCGAGATGCGCTCGATCACCGGCGTGACGTCGCGCAGGATCGCCATCACCCCGTCGGCCAGCTGCTGGTAACGGTCGAAATGCCCGCGCACGAAGGTGATCCGTGGGCACAGCTCGCGGGCCCGCCGGCCGGGCATGCCGCCGGACACCCCGAACCGCTTGGCCTCGTACGAGGCCGCGAGCACCACCCCACCGGCCGCACTGCCCCCGACCGCGATCGGCCGCCCGCGCAGCGAGGGATCGAGCAACTGCTCGACCGACGCGTAGAACGCGTCCAGATCAGCATGCAGAATCGCCGCCCCCGAATACATACCCACCAGATTATTCGAACACCCGTTCGAACGCCAGAATCAAACCGTGACCGCAATCGACGACCCGCTCGGCCTGGCCCCCGACGCCCCGCTGTTCGCCGCCTGGCTGCGGATGTCCATCGACGTGCGGAACGGGCACACCCGGTTCTTCAGCATCCCCGGCCACAAGCAGCGTCCCGGGCTGACCGGGCCGATCGTGCACGGCGACCTCCCGCTCTACGCCGGGCTCGACACCCTGGGCGGGCTGGACGCGCTCCGGCGGGCCGAGGCCCGGGCGGCGCGGCTGTGGGGTGTGGACTGGTGCCGGTTCTCGGTCGGCGGCTCGACCCACGCCAACCAGGCCGCAGCTCTGGCGATCGGCGCACCGGGCGACACCGTGATCGTCTCCCGCACCCTGCACCGTTCCATGCTCAGCGGCCTGATCCTGGCCGGCCTGCGCCCGGTCTGGGTGTACCCCGATCTCGATCCCCGGCACGGGCTGCCGCTCGGCGTTCCCGCCGCGGCGGTCCGTGCCGCGCTGGCGGCGAACCCCGGGGCGAAAGCCGTTCTGGTGGGCGACCCCTCGTACGTCGGCACCACCGGCGACGTGGCCTGGCTGGCCGCCGCCGCGCACGCCGCAGGGGTGCCGCTGATCGTGGACGGCGCCTGGGCCGCACACTTCGGGTTCCACCCGGACTACCCTCGGCACGCCCTCGCCCTGGGGGCCGACGCGCTGGTACTCAGCGCCCACAAGACGCTCCCGGCGATGGGCCAGGCCGCACTGCTGCTGGCCCGCACCACCCGGGACGGTGGTCTGCTCGATCCCTCGCGCTTGGAAAGGGGTTTCGAGTCCGGGCATACCACCAGCCCGTCCGGGGCGATCCTGGCCAGCACCGACGCGGCGCGCGCCGTGCTGGCCGGGCACGGCACCCGCCTGCTGGGCGACCTGCTCCGGCTACGTGCGGTCGCCACCGAAAAGCTCCGCGCGGTGGCCGGTCTGGAGATCCTGACCGGCGATCACGTCGACCGGCCAAGCTCGTCATCCGGCTGCCCGGCACCGGCGCGTTCGGGTCCCGGGTCGATCAGCGCCTGCGCGCAGCCGGTTTCACCGTCGAGATGGCCGACCGCGACACTCTGGTGCCGATGCTGACCGTGGCCGACGACGCCGGCACCGTGCAGGCGCTGGTGGACGCGATCATCCAGGCGGTGGAGGCGGAACGCGGCCCGGCGCGCTCGGTTTCGGCATCCATGTCGTGGCGCACCGTTCCGGTGACCGCGACCGCACCGCGCGAGGCGTTCTTCGCCCGGCACGAGACCGTGGAGGCCGCCCAGGCCGTGGGCCGGGTGAGCGCGGAGTTGATCGCACCCTATCCGCCCGGCGTGCCGGTGCTGGCCCCCGGCGAGGTGATCACCGCCGAGATCGTCGAGGGCCTGCGCGCCACCAGGGCGGACGGCGGGCGCATCGCCTACGCCGAGGACCCGTCGCTGGCCACGTTCCAGGTGATCGACGTCAACTGACGGACGACGATAGAGCCAGAACCAGCCAGCTTTTCGTCGTCCGTCATTGAAACTACTTCTGCCCCACGAACCACCGGCGCAACGTGGCGATGCGTTCCTGCAACTGCTCCGCACTGGCCTTGGGCACCTCGGGACCGCCACAGGCGTCGCGCACGTTCGAGTGCACCACGCCGTGCGGCTGCCCGGTGCGGCGCGACCACGCCCCCACCAGGCTGTGCAGTTCTTTGCGCAGCGCGGTGATCTGCCGGTGCCCGGACACCTCCTGGGTCTCCACCGGCGCCGGCTTGTTCTTGTTGCGGGCCAGCTGATCGGCCTGCCGCTGCCGCAGCAGCGTGGTGACCTGGTCGGGTTCGAGCAGACCGGGAATGCCGAGGAAGTCCTGCTCGTCCTCGCTGCCGATCTCGGCGTGGGTGCCGAACTCCTGCTTGTCGAAGAGCACCCGGTCGAACGTGGCCTGGGACTCCAGCGCCTCGAACGGCATCTTCTCCAGCTCGCCGGAGGCCTTCTCCTCGCGGTTGGCCTCGGCGAGCAGGTCCTCCTCCGGGTACTCGTCCTCGTCGCCCTCCTTCTTGGGCTTGTCGAGGGCGTGGTCGCGCTCCACCTCCATCTGCGCGGCCAGGTCGAGCAGCACCGGCACGCTGGGCAGGAACACCGACGCTGTCTCACCGCGCTTGCGCACCCGCACGAAACGGCCGATGGCCTGGGCGAAGAACAGCGGCGTGCTGGTCGAGGTGGCATACACCCCGACCGCCAGGCGGGGCACGTCGACGCCCTCGGACACCATGCGGACCGCGACCATCCAGCGCGAGTCACCGGCCGAGAACGACTCGATCTTCTCCGAGGCGCCGTCTTCGTCGGAGAGCACGACGGTCGGCGACTCGCCGGTGATCTCCTTCAGCGTGCCGGCGTAGGCCCGGGCGGTCTCCTGGTCGGTGGCGATCACCATCGCCCCGGCGTCGGGCACCCCGCGCCGCACCTCGGTGAGCCGCTTGTCGGCCGCCTGGAGCACGGACGGGATCCAGGACCCCTGTGGATTCAGCGCGGTGCGCCAGGCCTGGCCGATCATGTCTTTGGTGAGCGGCTCGCCGAGCCGCGCCGCCACCTCGTCACCGGCGCTGGTGCGCCAGCGCATGGCACCCGAGTAGGCCAGGAACATCACCGGCCGCACCACGCCGTCACGCAGCGCGTCGGAGTAGCCGTAGGCGTGGTCGGCCCGCGAGCGGCGAATGCCCTGCGCGTCTTCCTCGTACTCCACGAACGGGATCGGGCTGGTGTCGGACCGGAACGGGGTACCGGTCAGCGCCAGCCGCCGGGTGGCCGGGTCGAACGCCTCGGACACCCCGTCGCCCCAGGTGAGCGAGTCACCGGCGTGGTGGATCTCGTCGAGGATGACCAGGGTCTTGCCGGCCTCGGTGCGCGCTCGGTGCAGCAGCGGCTTCATCGAGACCTGCGCGTAGGTGACGGCGACCCCGTCGAACGCGGCGCCGTGCGCACCCTGGGCGTTGCTGTAGTTCGGGTCGAGGTGGATGCCGACCCGCTCGGCGGCGTCGGCCCACTGCCGCTTCAGGTGCTCGGTGGGGCAGACCACGGTGACCCGCTGCACGATGCGCCGCTGGAGCAGCTCGGTGGCGATGCGCAGGGCGAAGGTGGTCTTGCCGGCGCCCGGCGTGGCGACCGCGAGGAAGTCCCGAGGCTGGGTGGTGAGGTACTTGTCCAGCGCCGCCTGCTGCCAGGCACGCAGCTTGGACGAGGTGCCCCAGGCCGCACGGTTGGGGAACGCCGGGGGAAGCTGCGAGGCAGCCGACGAGCTGGCGTGGGCCGGGCCCGGAGTGTCGAAGAGCGATGCCGTGTTGCTGCCGGGGGTCACGCCGCCGTCCTCTCGTCTGTTCTGCGGATCTGCCGGTCTGCTAAGTGTTTTCCCGATCCCGGTCTACCGCCGATGGCCCCGTGATCCCGCTTCGTTCTTCCTGTCATCGCCTCCCGAGGCTACCTGCTGCTGCCGGGAGCGCAGGCGCGCCGCGGACACGATGACGCCCGCCACGGGCAGGTTTCGTGACAGCCCGCGTTCAGCGGGTGACCGGTGCGGCCGCACACCCCGCACATCCGCGGCCCGTGGCGCCACGGGCACGGCCACCGCCGATCAGCATGCCCGAGATTCTGGCACGAAGGCGCACGAATGCCCCGAACGACGCACAGGCTGTGGATGTCAGGCCGGGACGGGCCGCGCGCGGAACCCGGCCAGGGCCACCAGCAACGCGAAACCGCCTGCGGCGAGCCACATGATCGTGAACAGCGCGGCGTCGCCGCCGACCGGGTCGTGCCAGGCCGCGAACGCCGCGCCGGTGAGCCCGATGCCCAGCGCCGAGCCGAGCGCGTCGGACAGCTGGAGCGCGGAGGAGTTGCGGCCCTCCTGACCGGCCTCGCTGTAGCCCAGGGTGAGCACGCTGGTGCTGGCCATCGCCAGACCCATCCCGACCGCGCAGAACACCCACAGCGGCAGCACCAGCCAGCCCGAGGCGGGCGGGCGGATCAGCAGGGTCAGGCCGAGCAGCGAGACGCCGATGATCGACGCGCCGATCACGAAGAACAGGTGCCGGGGCAGCCGCAGCGAGGGCCGGGCCTGGATGTACGTGCCGATGGTCCAGCCGAGGATGCCCCCGGTCAGCGCCAGGCCGGCCCGGTCGGCCGGGAAACCGTGCTGGCTGATCAGCATCAGCGGGATGAACGACTCGGTGCCGATGAACATCCCGGCGAACAGGCCGCGCATGGCGATCACGGTGGGCAGGCCACGACGCAGCAGGAGGGTGCCCGACGGCACCAGCGGCCGCACCCCCGCGACCACCAGGACCAGGCCCAGCACCACACCGGCGGCGGCGAGCGCCCAGGCGGTGCCCACGGCCGCGCCGACCCGGCCCAGCCCCCACTGGAGGGTGAGCACCCCGGCGGTGGCGGCCACACCGCACAGCGCCCGCGTGCGCAGCTGGGCGCGGCTGACGCCGGTCTGCTCCGACGAGCCGCCGGCAGAGCGCAGTTTCGGCAGCAGGGCCAGGGCGGGCGGCACGGCGAGCGGCACGACCAGCAGGAACACCAGCCGCCAGGTGACGTTCTCGGCCAGCCAGCCGGCCAGCGCCGGGCCGACGATGCCGGGCACCACCCAGGCCGCGGAGACGAACGAGAAGACGCGGGGACGCACCTCGCCGGGGAACACGTCGGCGATCACCACGTACATCGCGACCACCAGCAGCCCCGCGCCGCCGCCGGCCAGCGCCCGGCCGGCCAGCAGCACACCGAACACCGGTGCCAGGCCGCAGATCAGCTGGCCGGCACCGAACAGCATCAGCCCGGTGCGCACCGGCCATCGGGTGCCGGAGATGTCGCACCAGCTGCCGGCCAGCACCACGCCGAGCAACTGGGCCGCGATGAAGACGGACGAACCGAAACCGATCTGCCGCACCGCGTCTAGTTCCCGGGTGATCACCGGCATCGCCGTGGACACCGCGACGGCCTCGAACGCGATCAGGGTGATCAGCGTGACGATGCCGGAGATGGTGGTCAGGTACGGCGAGAGCGAGGCCGGCGCAGCGTCGTGCTGCGGCACGGCCCGTGAGTCGGAACCGGTTCCGGGCTCGTCATGCCCCCGGGGGTGACGCTTCAGGGGTTACTTGCCGCCCTTGTCCTTGTCGTCGCCGCCACCCTTGAGACCTTCGTAGATCTCCTTGCAGCTGGGGCAGACCGGGAACTTCTTCGGATCACGACCGGGAACCCAGACCTTGCCGCACAGGGCGACGACGGGGTCGCCGGACAGCGCCGACTCGAGCACCTTCTCCTTGCGGACGTAGTGCGCGAACCGCTCGTGGTCGCCGGGCTCCACCTCCTGCTCGACGTGCTCGCGCTCGAGAAGGCCGGTGGTGCCGCCGTCCGGGGAGGACAGCGGGTCCAGCTGGGGTTCCGGGTAGGGCGTGCTCATGGGCGCCGATTCTACGCTCAGTTCATCGTCGGGTCGTCCGGATAGGTGGACACCAGCGCCAGTTCGCCGCGCTGCCGACGCAGCACCTCGCCCCACAGCCGTTCCGGGTGGTCGGTGAAGGCGTCCCGCGGCTCGGAGTCGACCACGAACCAGGCCCCCTCGGAGATCTCGCCCTCCAGCTGCCCGGCGGCCCAGCCGGCGTACCCGGCGAAGATCCGCAGTCCGGCCAGCCCGGGCACGATCACCTCCGGCGGGGCGTCCAGGTCGACCAGCCCGATCGAGCCGATCAGCAGCCGCACCCCGACCGGCTCCTGGCCGTGTCCCGGCATCGCGACCAGCCCGAGGGCCGAGTCGAGCTGCACCGGCCCGCCCTGGAACAACCGCCCCGGTGCGGTGGTGTGTGGCTGCCAGGCCGGCAGCACCGACGAGACGTCAACCTCCATGGGGCGGTTCACCACGAGCCCGAGCGCGCCGTCGTCACCGTGGTCGAGCATGAGGATGACCGTGCGGCGGAAGTTCTCGTCCTCCAGCGTCGGGCTCGCGACGAGGAGGCTGCCGCTCAGCCGACGGGTCCGGATGGGCATATGCACATCATCAGGGTCGAGGACCTCTCGATACAGCCCAAGCGGCAGACAGACTCAGGCACGACGCCACGGAAACCGTGTGACGATGCCCACAGCGACGATCACACCGAGCAGATCGGCCACCACGTCGGCCGGATCGCCCGAGCGGTTCGGCAGCACGAAGTGCTGGAGCAACTCACTCACCACCGCGTGCCCGGCGAGCACCAGCGCGACCGGCCGCACCCGCAGCCCGGCCCACGCCGCCGTCAGCAGCACGGCGCCGAAGATCGCGAAGTGCACCGGCTTGTCGATCGGGACGCCCCCGGTCGAGGGCGCCCGGGGCAGGTACAGAACCACCAGATGGACGACGACGGCGAGCGCGAACGCCACCGCCGGCCACGGCGCCAGGCGGGCCGGGCCGGTGGTGGTGGTCCGGGTGCTCACGCCTTGACGGCCACCGCGGCCTCGTGAACGGCCGCGGCGACCACGGCGCTCACCTCCGGGTGGAACACACTCGGCACGATGTAGGCGGCGTTGCGCTCGGAGTCGGTCACCACGGCGGCCAGGGCGTAGGCCGCGGCCAGCAGCATCTCGGTGTTGATGGTCTTGGACTGGGCGTCGAGCAGGCCGCGGAAGACGCCGGGGAAGGCCAGCACGTTGTTGATCTGGTTGGCGAAGTCGCTGCGGCCGGTGGCCACCACGGTGGCGTGCTGCGAGGCCTCCAGCGGGTCCACCTCGGGCACCGGGTTGGCCATCGCGAACACCACCGCGCCCTCGGCCATCGTCGCGATGTCGGCGCCGGTCAGGATGCCCGGCGCGGAGACCCCGACGAACACGTCGGCGCCCACCAGCGCGTCTTTCAGCGAGCCCGTGATACCGCGCGGGTTGGTGTTCTTCGCGGTCCAGTGCAGGTTCTCGGGCAGTCCCGGGCGGGCCGGGTGCACCACGCCGTCGATGTCGCAGACCACCACGTCTTGCAGGCCCGCGGCCATCAGCAGCTTGAGGATGGCGGTGCCGGCCGCACCGGCCCCGGACATCACCAGTTTCACCTGGGCGATGTCTTTCCCGACCACCTTCAGCGCGTTGGTCAGCGCCGCCAGCGTGACGATGGCGGTGCCGTGCTGGTCGTCGTGGAACACCGGGATGTCGAGGGCCTCACGCAGCCGCTCCTCCACCTGGAAGCAGCGCGGGGCGCCGATGTCTTCGAGGTTGATGCCCGCGAACACCGGGGCGATCCGGATGACCGTCTCGACGATCTCGTCGACGTCCTGCGTGTCCAGGCAGATCGGGAACGCGTCGATGTCGGCGAACCGCTTGAACAGCGCGGCCTTTCCCTCCATCACCGGCATCGCGGCGAGCGGGCCGAGGTTGCCCAGGCCGAGCACCGCCGAGCCGTCGGTGACCACCGCGACGGTGTTGCGCTTGATCGTCAGACGCCGTGCGTCTTCCGGGTTCTCGGCGATCGCCTGGCAGACCCGGGCCACGCCGGGGGTGTACACCAGCGAGAGGTCGTCACGGTTGCGGATCGGCACCTTGGACTCGATGCGCAGCTTGCCGCCCAGGTGCATCAGGAAGGTGCGGTCCGAGACCTTGCCGATGGTCACCCCGGCCAGCGCGCGCAGCGACGCGATCACCTCGGGCACGTGGTCGCCGCCGCGGGTGGCGCAGGTGACGTCGACCTGGAGCCGGTCCACCCCGGACGCGGTCACGTCGAGTGCGGTGACGATGGCACCGGCGTGCTCGATCGCGTGAGTGAGCTCACTGACCGCGGTGGACCGGGCCGGAAGTTCCAGCCGGACCGTGATGGAGGAGGAAACACTGGGAGCGCTCGGCATGCGCCTTATTCTTGCCCTTTCCGGGGGGTGCCGGTGACCATCCAGAGGCATTGGTCTCGGTGTTACCGGCGAAGGATGTCGATCAGGTCGCCCGGCTCGCCGTCGATGAATCCCTGGTACTCGTCACAACCCATCCGACGCAGCAGGTCAAGGGTGGTCGGGGTCTCCACGCCCTCGGCCACGACCAGCAGGCCCATGCCGTGGCCGAGCCCCAGCACCGACGACACCACGGCTCCCGCAGCGGTTCCCGCGGGCAGGTCGGCCACGAACGAGCGGTCCACCTTGAGCACGTCGACCGGCAGACCGCACAGGTACTGCAACGACGACCAGCCGGTGCCGAAGTCGTCGAGGGCGATCACCACCCCCAGCGCCTTGAGTTCGTGCAGCACCCGCCGCGCGGCGGCCGGGTCGTCGGAGAACGCGGTCTCGGTGACCTCCAGCACGAGCCGTTCCGGTGCCACCCCGGACTCCGCCAGGGCCCGTGCGACGCTGCGCGTGAGCCGCCCGCTGACCAGTTGCTTGGCCGAGACGTTGACCGCCAGGGCGAGCTGCGGGTCGGGCAGTTCGGCGAGGTCGGCCAGCGACTGCCGCAGCACCCAGTCGCCGAGCTCGACGATGCGCCCGGTGCGCTCGGCGATCGACAGGAACACCTCCGGCCCGAGCACGCCGAGTTCCGGGTGGCGCCAGCGCAGCAGCGCCTCCACCCCGGTGACCCGGCGGTCGCCGCAGGTGCGGCGGCTCTGGTAGACCAGCTCCAGCTCGCCGTCGCCGACCGCCCGGCGCATCGCGGTGGCCAGCTCGAGCCGTTCCTCCACGTTGTCGCGCAGGTTGGCGTCGAACAGCTCGTACCGCCCGCGACCGCGGCCCTTGGCGTGATACATCGCGGTGTCGGCGTCGTGCAGCAGGCTGGCCACCGGGTCGTCGCCGGCCGGCACCGTGTCGGCCACGGTGATGCCCACGCTGACCCCGGGCGACACCTCGGCGTCACCGATCACGATCGGCGTGTCGAGCACCTCGATGATCCGGGTGGCCATCGCGATCGCGTCGTTCACCCCGTCCACGGCCATCACCACGACGAACTCGTCACCGCCGAACCGGGCCACCAGGTCGGCCGACCGGCACCGGCGCCGCAGCCGCTGGGCCACCGCCACCAGCACCTGGTCGCCGACCGCGTGGCCGAGACCGTCGTTGATGTCCTTGAACCCGTCCAGGTCGCAGAACAACACGGCCAGGCGACGACGCTGCCCCGGCCCGCCCGCCCCGGCCCCGACCCCGGTCGCCGTGCCCGCCTCGAGCCAGATCAGCGAGGATGCGAGTTCCTCCATCAGCACGGTGCGGTTCGGCAGGCCGGTCAGCGAGTCGTGGGTGGCACGGTGCGTGAGGTCGGTGTCATCGCTCGCGCCGGACCCGCCGGGGCCGAGCTCACGGTTGACGGCCACGACACCACGCGGGCCACCGGCCTGGTCGTAGAGGGCGGCCACGGTGGACTCGATCTCGACCACCTTGCCCGAGCGGCTGACCTGCCGCACCAGCCCCTGCCAGCGTCCCTGCACCTGGAGCTGCCGCCGGGCCGTGGAGGCGTCGCCCTCGGCGTGCACGGTGTCGACCAGGTCGGACCAGCGCCGCCCGATCGCCTCGGCCGCGCTGATCCCGTAGGTACGCTCGGCGGCCTCGTTCCAGTGCGTGACCAGATCGAACCGGTCGAGCCCGATCACCGCGTCGGGCAGGATGCGTAGCAGCGAGCCGATCACGTCGGAGGGGACCACGGCCGGACCGGCCGGACGCGCGCCCACCGGAGACAGGGCGGGCACACCGAGCGCCGGGGGCGCCAACCGCAGCCCTCGGTTCTGATTCAGATCGGATTGCGTCACGATGGAGCACACAGTATCGCTTGCGTTGCATTGCGTGACGGCGATTGGTCCCGAATCGCCCTGTCGGTTACCTGAGAATTCGCTGGGGACACCGGTGTGTCCCGCTGCCGGAACCGCTGCCGCGGGCAAGCGCGCGCCTGATCCGAAGCGAGGGCGAAGCGAGTATCAGGAGACCCGGACGGTGGACTCCCGCACGATCAGCTCCGGCAGGTACACCACCTGGCGGTGCCGGTGCCCGCCCCGGACGCCACCTTCCAGCGCGGCCGTCTCCTCGGCCAGCAGCTCGGCGGCGGTGCGGCCGATCTGGTGCCGGGGCTGACGCACCGAGGTGAGCGGCACGGCGGCCGCGGCGGCGAACTCGATGTCGTCGTAACCGACGATGGCCAGGTCTTCCGGCACGCGGATGCGCAGCCGGGTCATCTCCTGGAGCAGGCCGAGCGCCAGCAGGTCGTTCGCGCAGAAGGCGGCGGTGGGACGACGCGAGGCGGGCATCCCGGCCAGCCGCTGGCCGGCGGCGCGCCCCTCGGCCACGGTGAGGGCGGCGGTCGGCAGCTCGGTCAGCGTGGTGTCGCGGGCGGAGGCCCGCACCGCGTCCCGGAAACCGCTGAGCCGGTCCTGCACCTGACCCACCGAGTCCGGCCCCCCGACGAAGGCGATGCGCTCGTGCCCGCTCTCGGTCAGGTACTCCCCCGCCAGCCGGCCGCCGTACACGTCGTCCACCGAGACCGAGCAGTAGCGGTCGCCGCCGGTGCGGTCGACCAGCACCACCGGCACGCCGACACCGGGCGGCAGCGAGGCGTCCACCCCGCCCGGGTCCACCGGGGTGACCAGCACACCACGCACCCGCTGCTCGAAAAGCAGCTCCATGTAGTCGTGTTCCCGCTGGCGCAGGTTGTCGCTGTTGCACAGGAACACCGCCAGCCCGGCGTCCCGCGCCGCCTCCTCGACGCCGCGCGCGACGTCGGTGAAGAACGGGTTGGCGGCGTCGAGCACCAGGAAGCCGATGGTGCGGCTGGCCCCGGCGCGCAGGTGCCGCGCGGACTCGTTGCGCACGAAGCCGAGCTGCTCGATCGCGGCCTCGACCCGCGACCTGGTCGCCGCCCCCACCCGGTCGGGCCGGTTGAGCACGTTCGAGACCGTGCCCACCGAGACCCCGGCCGCGGCCGCGACGTCCTTCACGCTGACCGACGGACCCACCGCGTTCTCCTCACGCACACTGCTGATCTCGCGATTGAAACGCCTCAGCGCCGTTTTGGCCACCACCGACGTGCCTCGCGGCCTGATCGAACGGGATCCGGGCCACCTGGCATGCTCCCACTGGGCCTGAATCGTTTCAAATCCACCTCCGCCGCCCCTCGACAAGCAGCCCCCGCCCGGCTACGAATCTGTCCATGAATCGCTACTGCTTCCTGCTCCAGGTTCGTCCGGAACGCCTGGAGGAGTACAAGGAACGCCACTCCCCGGTCTGGCCGGACATGCTGGCGGCGCTGCGCGACTCCGGCTGGACCAACTACTCGCTCTTCGCCCGCCCCGACGGCCTGCTGGTCGGCTACGTGGAGGCGGAGGACCTGACCGCGGCGCAGGAGGCGATGGCCCGCACCGAGGTGAACGCGCGCTGGCAGGCCGGGATGTCCGAGTTCTTCGTCGGCCTGGACGGCCGCGCGCCGGACGAGGGCTTCCTGCTGCTGGACGAGGTGTTCAACCTGGAGGACCAGCTCGGCGCCATCGGCTGACCGGGCTCCGAACCGGCCGTGGTCATGCGCGATTCGCCCTCGCCGGGCGGATCGCACATGACCACGGTGGAACGGCTCAGGCGCGGGTCGGGCTCTGGTTCTGGTTCTGGTTCTGGCCAGGGCTCTGCGCGGCCTCATCGGTCACGGGGCGCTCGCCGTCTTCGAGCGGGGTCTCGCTCTCGCCGAAGCCCTCGGCCGCCGGGGTGATCGAGACGGTCTGGCGCAGGGCCACCTCCTCGATGAACAGCGTGGCGATCAGGCCGACGATGCCGACGACCGCGGCCACCACGAAGATCCGGGCTGTTCCGTCACCGTAGGCGGCGCGCACCACCTCGGCGATCGGGGCGGGCAGGCTCTTCACGTCGAGGGTGCTGCCGCCCGACGCCATCGACGAGGCGTCCACGCCGATGGCCACCAGGCCCTTGGCGATCAGGTCGGTGACGTGGTTCGAGAGCACCGCACCGAGCACGGTCACACCGACCGCACCACCGAGCGAGCGGAAGAACGCGATGACGCCGCTGGCGGCACCGATCTCCGAGACGTCGACGGTGTTCTGCACGGCCAGCACCAGGTTCTGCATCGAGGCGCCGACACCGGCCCCGACGAAGACCATGTAGACCGCGATCAGGGCCAGCGACGTGGTGTGGTCGATCGTGCCGAGCAGGCCGAAACCGACCACCAGCAGGGCGACTCCGCCCACGATGTAGCGCTTGTAGTAACCGGTCGAGACGATCAGCCGGCCGACGATGATCGAGGAGACCATCACGCCGAGCATGAGCGGCATGGTGAGAAGGCCCGCCTCGGTGGGCGAGTAGCCGCGGGCGACCTGGAAGTACTGGCCCAGGAACACCGAACCGCCGAACATCGCGATACCGACGGCCAGCGAGGCGACGACGGCCAGCAGGGTGGTGCGCTTGCTGATGATGGCCGGCGGGACCACCGGCTCCTTGACCCGGCGCTCCACCACCACGGCGAGGGCCAGGATCACGGCGGCGCCGATCAGGAAGGCAGCGGTCTGCCAGGACATCCAGGCGAAGTCGTCACCGGCGAAGGAGACCCAGATCAGCACGGCGCTGACGGCCGCGGCGATCAGCGTGGCGCCGCCCCAGTCGATCGAGGCCTTGCGCGGGTGGTGCTCCAGGTGCAGCGTCTTCTGGATCAGGCCGAGCGCGATCACGGCCAGCGGCACGCAGACGTAGAAGCACCAGCGCCAGCCCAGCGAGCTGTCGACGATCACGCCGCCGATGAGCGGGCCGCTGACCGTCGCGAGCGCCATCACCGAGCCGAGGTAGCCGTTGTAGCGGCCACGCTGGCGGGGCGGGATCATCGCGCCGATGACTGTCTGGGCCAGGGCGGTGATGCCGCCCATGCCGATGCCCTGGATCACGCGGAAACCGATCATCTCGCCGGTGTTCTGCGAGGCGCCGGACAGCGACGAGCCGATCACGAAGATCACGATCGACAGCTGGAGCAGGAACTTCTTGTTGAACAGGTCGGACAGCTTGCCCCAGATCGGGGTGGTGGCCGTCATGGCCAGCAGCGTCGCGGTGACCAGCCAGGTGTAGGCGCGCTGGGTGCCGTCGAGGTCGGCGATGATCGTGGGCAGCGCGTTGCTGACGATGGTCGAGCTGACCATGCCGACGAACAGTGCCGCCAGGATGCCGACCAGCGCCTCGACGATCTCGCGGTGCGACATCTCGGCCTGGTGGTGTGCCGGTGCGCCGCCTAAGGGCTGCTGCGACGGCGGGTTGACCGTGCTGGAACTCATGCGTGGACCTTTCTCGTACTGCTCGTTTCACCGGTCGCCGGAGCCGCGCGGTGCGCCGTCGGATCGCCGCGGTGCGACGCCGGATCGTTTTCGTGAATGGCTTGCTGAAGGGCCTCGTCCAGCCGGACGAGCTGGGCGCAGAGTTGCTGCGCCTCCTCGTCGGTCCAGCCGCTCAGGGCCTGAGTCACCTGGGCGACCCGGGCCGAGCGCATCTCGGCGAGCCGCTCGGTGCCGGCCTCGGTGACATGTGCCAGCCAGGCCCGCCCGTCCTGCGGATCGGGCCGGCGGGCCGTGAGCCCCGCCGCCTCGAGCACCGACAGCTGGCGGCTGACCACCGAGTTGTCCACACCCAGCAGCTCGGCCAGGCCGGAACAGCGCACCTCGCCCAGGCTCTCGACCTGGCTCAGCAGCATCATCGTGCTGAGGGAGAGGGGATGCCGGCCGGACAGCGACTTCATCGACCGGCCGAGCGACTGGAGCTGACGGAACAGATCGGAGACCGCCTCGGCGGTGACAGCCATGGCCGCCTTCTTCCAAGGGATATTTGCTTGCCTCAGACAACTATAGACGGAACCGTTGCACAGGGCAACTAGTTGCCTCGTTCGGGGGACGGGGCGGGCGCGAGGCAAGTGCGCTTATAAAGTGGCGGCGTGTCACAGGACGATCCACAGACCGCCCAGACCCCGACGCCGCGCGCCTACGTCACCATCGAGCAGGAGCTCACGGTGCTGATCCGGCGGGCGCGCAGCTTCTCCGCGCAGATGTCCCGGGAGTTCCACCCGGATCTGGAGCCGGGCGCCTACGCCATGCTGCTCTGGCTCGACGACGTGGGCTCGGCCCGGATGACCGAGATGGCGGCCTTCTTCGGCATCGGTAAGCCGACCGTGTCGCGCCAGCTCCAGCTGATGGAGAAGCTCGACCTGATCACCCGGGAGGTGGACGAGAACGACCGGCGGGCCCAGCGGCTCATGCTCACCGAGAACGGCGCCACCCTGGTGCACCGGGCCCGCGAGGCCCGGCGCGCGCACTACAAGGTCACCCTCGCGGACTGGCCCGACGACGATCTCGACCGCTTCGCCGAGCTGCTCACCCGTCTCAACGAGAGTCTCAGCCGGCCCACCAACTAGGGACGACGCGAGACCGGCCAGGCTCCTCGTCGTCCTCGATTTTCACCGTGCCGCCACCGTGCTGCCCTAGGGTCGGGTTGTCCACGAAGAACCTGTGAATTCTGGGGAGCATGGTGTCGGAGCTCGACGTGTTCGACGTGATCGTGATCGGGGCAGGCCCCGCGGGCGAGAACGTGGCGGGACGCACGGTGGCGGGCGGGCTGAGCACCGCCGTCGTCGAACGGGAACTGGTCGGTGGGGAATGCTCCTACTGGGGCTGCATCCCGAGCAAGACCCTGATCCGCCCGGGCGACGTGATCGCCGCCGCCCAGCGGGTGCCCGGTGCCGCCGCGGCCGTCACCGGCACCATCGACGTGCAGGCCGCCCTGGCCCGCCGCGACTGGATGACCTCCAACTGGGACGACTCCGGCCAGGTGCCGTGGCTCGACGAGGTCGGCATCACGCTGGTGCGCGGACACGCCCGGCTGACCGGCCCGCGCACGGTGCAGGTCACCGACTCCGAGGGCGTCACCCGCACCCTGACCGCGAACCGGGCGGTGGTGCTGGCGACCGGCACCAAGGCCGTGGTCCCGCCGATCCCGGGTCTGGCGGAGGCCAACGCCTGGACCAACCGCGGCGTCACCGAGATGAAGGAGATCCCGCACCGGCTCGTGGTGATCGGCGGCGGTTTCGTCGGCGCCGAGATGGCGCAGGCGGTGAAGCGGCTGGGCGCCGCCGAGGTGACGGTGCTGGAGGGCGGCCCGCACCTGCTCTCCCGCGAGGAGCCCTTCGCCGGCGAGGAGGTGGGCAAAGCCTTCGCCGCGGAAGGCATCTCGGTGCGCACCGGGGTGCACGCCACCGCCGTCACCCGGCACGACGACGGCACCGTGACCGTCACCCTGGACGACGGCGCCGAGGTCACCGCCGACGAGCTGCTGGTCGCGACCGGCCGCAAGCCGGCCACCGAGGAGCTGGGGCTGGACACCGTCGGGCTGACCCCGGGCCGGCCGGTCGAGGTGGACGAGCAGCTGCGCGCCACCGGGATCGCGCAGAACGACTGGCTCTACGCCGTCGGCGACGTGAACGGCCTGGCCCTGCTCACCCACATGGGCAAGTACCAGGCCCGCATCCTCGGCGACGTGCTGCTGGGCAAGGACGCGAAAGACCGTTCCAGCCGCGACGTGGTGCCCCGGGTGACGTTCACCGACCCGCAGGTCTGCGCCGTCGGGCTGACCGAGAAGCAGGCCCGGGAGCGGGGTCTCGACATCCGGGTGATCAGCTACCCGACCGGCGGCGTGTCCGGCGCCGTCACCTCGGGCGACGGCATCGAGGGCACCAGCCAGATCATCGTCGACACCGCCCGCGAGGTGATCGTCGGCGCCACCTTCACCGGCCCGGGGGTGTCGGAGCTGCTGCACTCCGCCACGATCGCGATCAGTGCCCAGGTGAGCATGCAGGACCTGTGGCACGCCGTGCCGAGTTTCCCCACGGTCAGCGAGGTCTGGCTGCGTCTGCTGGAGGCGTACGGCCTCTGACCGGACTCTGACCGGTTGACTCCCCCGGACAGAACGAAGGACGGCGATCGGCTCGCGGGCCGATCGCCGTCCTTCGTTTTTTGCCCTTAGTTCGTGGGCGCCTGCTGCCGCGGGGCGCGGCTGGGCCGGCTGCCCGCGGGACGGCCACCCCGGCCACCCGCACCGCTGCCGGAGCCACCACGACCGGCGCCACCACCGGCGTAACCGCCACCGTGACCACCGGAACCGCCGCCGGAGCGACGACGCTGACCGCCACCACCGGCACCGCCACCACGGCGCTCGGGGCGCTGCGGGGCGAGCGGGCGCACCTCGACGGGCTCACCCGACTCGGCGATCTCGCGGACCGCGGCGTGGCCCGGGTGGACCTCGTCGGTGGTCGCGGTCACCGAGGCGTCCCGGTGCAGCCGGTTGATCTCGCGACCCTGACCCGGCTCGGTGAACGCGACGACCGTGCCCCGGGCCCCGGCGCGCGCGGTGCGGCCGGAACGGTGCAGGTAGTCCTTGTGGTCACCGGGCAGGTCGTAGTGCACGACCAGGTCGACGTCGTCGACGTGGATGCCGCGGGCGGCGACGTCGGTGGCGACCAGCACGCGCGGCGAGCCGGCGGCGAACGCGTCCAGCGCACGCTGGCGCTGGTTCTGGTTCAGGTTGCCGTGGATCGCCGTGGCGTCGGCACCGGCACGGCTCAGCTGGCGGGCCAGCCGGTCGGCGCCGTGCTTGGTGCGCACGAAGAAGATGGTGCGCGCCGGGCGCACCGCGATCTCGCTGGCCACGAGCAGCTTCTCGGCCGGGCCGCTGAGCGAGAAGACCTTGTGGTCCATCGCCGTGGCGGCGTCGGTGGTCGGCTTGACCGCGTGGAAGGCCGGGTCGGTGAGGTACTCGGTGACCAGCTTGTCCACGCCGCCGTCGAGCGTGGCCGACAGCAGCAGACGCTGGGTGTCGGCCGGGGTGGCGTCGAGAATGCGCCGGACCGCGGGCAGGAAGCCCAGGTCGGCCATGTGGTCGGCCTCGTCCAGCACGCTGATCTCGACCTGCGACAGGTTCGCCGCACGGCGGTCCATCAGGTCGATGAGCCGGCCCGGGGTGGCCACGACCACGTCGACACCGCGACGCAGGGCGTCCATCTGCCGGGAGATCGACAGACCGCCGACGACCGTGGTGACCCGCAGGCCGAGCGGGCGGGCCAGCGGGTTGAGGGCCTCGTTGACCTGGCGGGCCAGCTCACGCGTGGGCACCAGGATGATGGCGCGCGGCGTGGAGGCCACGCGCTGCTTGGGCTCGGCGGCCAGGCGCGCCAGCACCGGGATGCCGAAGGCCAGGGTCTTGCCGGAGCCGGTCTGGGCCCGGCCCAGGACGTCACGCTTGGCCAGGGCGTCGGGCAGAACGCGGGTCTGGATCGCGAACGGCGCCTCCATCCCCTCGCCGGCCAGGGCGGTGACCAGCTGACGGGGCAGACCGAGCTCGGCGAACGACTGGTCGGCCGGGGCGGGCGCCTCGACGGCCGCGATCAGGGCCTGCTCGAGCGGGCTCGGGCCCGAGGACTGACGGGGACGACCGCCGCCGGAGCGGCGGGGACCACCCGGACGGCCGGAGCGGCGGGGACCGCCACCGAAACGAGAACCGGAACCGGACGTACGGGGACGATCAGAGGTGTACGGCATGTATGTGCAACTACTCCATCGGTGCGCAGGGGAAGGCCACGCCGTTCGGAGACGCCGGACCCCATCGAGAGGTTCGACCGGAGGCTCCGACTGACCGATGAAGGCCATGGCTGTCTGTCGGCGAACTTCGCCGGAGCGACAGAGTGTGGAGCGACTCTTTACGTGCGACCACGCGGACGGCTCGCCCGCAAGAGAGGCAGCGCTGTTCACGCCGCCAGGACCCACAGCGTACCAGCGGGAAGATTTCTTCCCGGCGCCGGTGATCTTGCCGGTGTGTGAACCGGGAGTTACCCGGTTGCGCCAGCCACACCTATCACTCGGTCGAGATAGGCGTTGCTGAAGCGCCCGGCCGGGTCGAGCTTGTCCCGCAGGGCGGCGAAGTCCCCGAGCAGCGGATACACCCGGCGCAGCGCCTCGGCGTCCAGACCGTGGATCTTGCCCCAGTGCGGACGGCCACCGTAGTCGGTCATGATCCGCTCGACCGCGCCGAAGTACCCGCCGTGCCCGGCCCAGACCGGAACGTGCACCGAGACGAACCCGGTCTCCCGGCCGGAGGCCATCGACAGCGGGATGTCGTCCGGAGCACCCACCCGGATCTCCACCGGGAACCCGATGCGCCAGTCCGAGTGGTCCACCGCCTGCTGGATCCGGCGCACCGCCTCGGGCATCGCGGCCCGCGGGATCGCGTACTCCATCTCCTTGAACGGCACCCGGCGCGAGGTGGTGAAAACCTGGTCGGAGCGGTCGGTGTAGATGCTGGAGCCCCAGACCCGCACGGCCACCCGGTTCATCGGCGCGACCGCGGCCGGCACCCGGCGGCCGGCCCCGACCATCACCCGGAACACGTCGTTCGCCAGCAGCTCGTGGTCGAACCAGCGGCGGAACCGGCCCAGCGGGGCCAGCTCGGTCTCGATCGGCAGGCGGGTCTTGTAGCGGGTCTGCACCCGGTCGGTGTGCGGAAACCAGTAGACCTCGAAATGGTCGATGGAGTCGGCGTACTCGTCGAACCGGTTGAGCACCTCGGCGAGCGGCAGCGGCCGCTCCTCGGCCCGCAGCGCGAACGCCGGCACGGCCTGGATGGTCACCGCGGAGATCACGCCGAGCGCCCCCAGCCCGACCCGGGCGAACTCGAACACCTCCGGGTTCTGCGTGGCCGAGCAGTTCAGCACCGTGCCGTCCGCCGTCACCAGTTCCAGGGCCCGCACCTGGGTGGCGATCACGCCGAACCGGCTTCCGGTGCCGTGGGTTCCGGTGGAGACCGCCCCGGCCACGGTCTGCCGGTCGATGTCGCCCAGGTTGGTCATCGCCAGGCCGACGCCGGCCAGGATCGGGTTCAGGCGGTGCAGCGGCATCCCGGCGTCCACCGTGACCAGGCCGGTGGCGGTGTCGATGGAGCGCACCCCGGCGTGCCGGTCGAACCGCATCTGCTGTTCCTCGGGGCGGGCGATGCCGGAGAACGAGTGGCTCGACCCGACCGGGCGGATCCGCTGCCCGGCAGCGGCGGCCCGGCGCACCGCCTCGACGATCTCCTCGGTGCCCTTGGGCCGCACGACCTCACACTCGGCGGTCTCGCACCCCGCCCAGTTGGCCCAGCCGATACCCGATCCCATTCCGCCTCCTCGCAGAAATAGGACAGCCGTCCAGTTCGGGACAGCTTGCCTCGACCACGGGGAGTGAGTCAACGGTCACATACACACCGTGATGTCATCTTGACCGATTCGCCCGATACGCCGACGCTTGCCCGCATGACGGCCACCATCACCCCGGCAGCCACCAAGATCCGTCTCGACACCGCGACGGCCCATCTGGACCCACCGGTGGCGGTGATCGACCTGCCCTCGCTCGAGACCAACGCGGCCGACCTGCTGCGCCGGGCCCAGGGCAAGCCGATCCGGCTGGCCAGCAAGTCGATCCGCTGCCGCGCCGTGCTGGAACGGGTGCACGGGCAGCCGGGTTTCGCGGGTGTGCTGGGCTACACGCTGGCCGAGGCGATCTGGCTGGCGACCGACCCCACCCATCCGTTCCCGGACGTCGTGGTCGGCTACCCCACCGCCGAGCGCGGCGCGCTGCGCCGGCTGGCCGCGGACGAGGTGGCCCGGGAACGCGTCACCCTGATGATCGACTCGGCCGAGCAGCTCGACTTCATCGACGCCGCCGCGCCCGGCCATCCGGAGATCAGCGTCTGCATCGACCTGGACGCCTCGCTGCGCGCCGCCGGCGGCCGGGTGCACATCGGCATCCGCCGCTCCGGCGTGTTCACCGCCGACGACGCCCTGGCGCTGGCCCGCACGGTGGCCGGGCGGCCGGGTTTCCGGCTGACCGGGATCATGGCCTACGAGGGGCAGGTGGCCGGGCTGGGCAACCGGCCGGCCGGAAAGCCGCTGTACGGGCTGGCCGTCACCGCCATGCAGGCACTGTCGGTGCGCGAGCTGGCGGCCCGCCGGGCCGAGGTGGTCGCGGCCGTGGACGCCGAGTTCCCGCTGCGCTTCGTCAACGGCGGCGGCACCGGCAGCCTGGAGACCACCACCGCCGAGGACGCCGTCACCGAGCTCACCGCCGGTTCCGGGCTCTACGGGCCGGGCCTGTTCGACGCCTACCGGCAGTTCTCGGTGGCCCCGGCGGCGCTGTTCGGCACCGACGTGGTGCGCCGTCCCCGGCCGGGTTTCGTCACCGTGACCGGCGGCGGCTGGATCGCGTCCGGGCCGGCCGGCGCCGACCGGGTGCCGATTCCGACCTATCCGCAGGGCCTTTCGCTGACCGGCACGGAAGGGGCGGGCGAGGTGCAGACCCCGCTGCACGGCGTGGTGGCCGACGTCCTGGCGGTCGGCGACCGGGTCTGGTTCCGGCACGCCAAGGCCGGTGAGCTGGCCGAGCACGTGGCCGCCTTCCAGCTGGTCGGGGCGGACGGCACGGTGCAGGAGGTGCCCACCTACCGGGGCGAGAACCAGCACTTCCTCTGACCTGGGTGTTCGGCTGATCCGCCGGGAAGATCTTCCGGAACCGCCCCGGGTTGCCGCAGGCTGTCGGCATGGCTGACGTCGTGGTGGTGGGTGGCGGGATCATCGGTCTGACCTGTGCGGTCCGGCTGCTGGAGGCGGGGCACCGGGTGCGGGTGGTCAGCGCGCACCCGCCCGAGCTCACCGTGTCGGCGGTGGCCGCGGCGGTCTGGTACCCCACGCACATCGACGCCGACGACCGGGTGCTGGTGTGGGGGCAGCAGGCGCTGCTCGAGCTGGCCCGGCAGGCGTCCGAGGGGGTGCCCGGGGTGACCATGCGCAGCAGCCGCATGCTGCTGCGCGGTGACACGGCCACCCCGTGGTGGGCGCAGGGCGTGCCGGAGTTCCGGCTGGAACCGCCCCCCGACGAGCGGTTCACCGGCGAGTGGCGGTTCACCGTGCCGGCCGTGCAGACCCGCTCGTACCTGTACTGGCTGATCGAGCAGGTGGAGGCGCTCGGCGGCACGATCGAGCGGCGCCGGCTGGACTCCCTGGCCGAGGCCGGGACGGACGCCGGGGTGGTGGTCAACGCGACCGGCCTGGCCGCGCGCGAGCTGGTGCCCGATCCCGCGGTGCACCCGATCCGCGGCCGCATCCTGGTGCTGACCAACCCGGGCATCACCGTGTCGCACCGCGACGAGGACGATCCCGAGGGCGGCGTGTACGTGCACCCGCGCAGCCGGGACGTGGTGGCCGGCGGCACCTTCGAGCCCGGGCAGGACGACCTGTCCCCCGACGCCGGGGTCACCGACTCGATCCTGCGGCGCTGCGTCGCGATGGTGCCGGAACTGGCCAAGGCCCGGGTGCTGCGCGAGGTGGCCGGCCTGCGCCCCGGACGGCACGGCGGGCCGCGGCTGGAGGAGGACCCCGAGCCGCTGCCCGGCGGCGCCCGGCTCGTGCACTGCTACGGGCACGGCGGTGCGGGCATCACCCTGAGCTGGGGTTGTGCGGACGAGGTGGCCCGGCTGGTGACCGCCTGACATCTCCAGGTCGTGACCCGGACGCGATCGTGGGGCCCACCCGCTGCCAGGGTGGACCCCACGATCGTGAAACCGTGCTGCTACAGCTGAGTATCGATCTCGCTGCCGGATCGGGTCAGGGTCACCGTCACCTCCGACACCTCCAGCCCGCTGGTCTCGCCCAGCTGCTGGAATTCGTCAATCGCGTCCTGAACGGTACCGATCGTGCTGTTGTTGTTCAGGAGAGCGTTGACCGCTGCCTGATCGGAACTCTGCTGCTGATCGATTCTGTCCTGATCAGCCATCACCTCCTGGGTCGCTTGCAGGTCCCGGTCCGCGAGGATCTGGTCCTGTAGCTGGGCCTGCTGGATGCCGAACGCCTCCAGCCGGGCCTGATTGGCATCGGCCCGTTGCTGAGTCTCCAGCTCGGCCTGTAGTTGGGCCTGGCGCTGATCCTGCCGGTCCAGCACCGCCCGCTGAGCCTGGTCCGCCTGTTGTGCCTGGGTCGTCAGCTGGGCCTGTCGGTCCGTGGCGGCCTGGGCCTCCTGCGTTCGCAGCTCGTTTCGCTGGGCCAGTAACTGGGCCTGCTGGCTGATCGCCGTACTGGTTTCCCCGAGATCACCGATGGGGCCGATGGTCATTGTCAGCACCTCGATTCGATCGACGGTAACGGACCTCCACAGCATCGGCCCGGACCGCCCCGGCGGTTACACCCCCGGTGCGCCGTTCGGCGGAACGAGAAGTCGCATCCGCCCGGCCGGGCTAGCCACCGGTTGCGTGATCCGGCGCCGCGGGCGTGCAATGCGCCGCATCACCTCAGGACCCCGAACGCCCCGTGTCCACGGCGTTCTGGATGATCGGGGCCAGCACCTCCACCACCTCGGCGGGCGGGGCGGAGGCCAGCGGTTCCAGACCGATCACGTAACGCGCCAGCATGATTCCGGCGATCTGGGCGAATGCCGTGGCGGCGACCTCCCGGGTGGTGCCGAAAGCCTGCTCCAGCCGCGGCATCAGCACCTTCTCCAGCACGGCGCGCAGCGTGCGGCCGGCCGGCTCGCCGGTCATCGCCCCCCGCAGCAGGGCGAGAAGCGGTGCGCGGCGCTGCTCGTCGGACCACACCTCGACGATCAGCGTGGCCAGGCGCCGGCCGAACTGCTCCGGCGGGCCACCGGCCACCAGCTGGGGCAGCACCTCGAACGGGTTCACCGGGAAGTCGACGGAGGCGATGAACACCTGCTCCTTGGAACCGAAGAAGTGGTGCACCAGCGCCGGGTTGACCCCGGCCCCACCGGCGATGGCCCGGATCGTGGTGCCCTCGTAACCCCTCTCGGAGAAGAGCTTCCGGGCCACGGCCAGGATCTCGTCGCGCGTACCCGAATTGCCGGGGCGCCGTCCCGCCACCTGTTCACCGCTCTCCTAGGCCGATTTCCGCCGCAGCGTCACCGCCCCCAGCCCGAGGGCGAGCACCGCCGCCGCTGCCACGATACCGAGATCCCTCGGCAGGTCCTGGTTCGTGCCGGCCGCGATCCGGTTCACCCCCTCGACCGCGTACGACAGCGGGAACACCGCCGACACCGCCTCCAGCACCGGCGACATGCTCTCCCGGGGCACGAAGAGACCGCACAGCAGCACCTGCGGCATCACCACCAGCGGCATGAACTGCACGGCCTGGAACTCGCTGCGCGCGAAGGCACTTCCGAGCAGGCCGAGCGCCGTGCCGAGCAGCGCGTCGAGCGCCGCGACCAGCGCCAGCAGCCACAGCGGCCCGGCCACGTCGAGCCCCAGCCAGGTCACCGTGACCAGCACCACCAGGCCGACCTGGGCCAGCGCCGCCAGCCCGAACGCCAGCCCGTAGCCGAGCAGCAGGTCGAGGCGGCCCAGCGGCATCGTCATCAGGCGCTCCAGCGTGCCGTCACGCCGCTCCCGCAGCGTGACCACCGACGTCACCAGAAACATGATGGTGAACGGAAAGATGCCGATCAGCGCCGGGGCACTGGCACCGAACCGCTGCGGCGAGTCCAGCACGTAGCGCAGCAGCATCATCAGCACGGACGGGAAGAGCAGCAGCAGCCCCACCGTGCGCGGGTCGTGCGCCAGCTGCTGGAGCACCCGCCGGGCCGTGGCCCAGGTGCGCCGCGGGCTCATACCGCCACCTCCGGCGTGGCTTCCCGCGCCACCAGGTGCACGAAGGCACGCTCGGCGTCGGGTTCTCCGGTGCGGCGCAGCAGTTCGGCCGGGGTGTCGTGGAACAGCAGCCGGCCGGCGCGCAGCAGCATCAGCTCGTCGCAGCGCGCGGCCTCGTCCATGGCGTGGCTGGACACCAGGACGGTGGTGCCGTCCGCCACGAGATCCCGGAACAGCTGCCACAGTTCGCCCCGCAGCACCGGGTCCAGGCCGACCGTCGGCTCGTCCAGCACGATCAGCCGACTGCGCCCGAGCAGGGCCGCCGCCAGCCCCACCCGCGATCTCTGACCGCCGGAAAGCAGCGCCGTCACCCGGTTCTCGTATCCCTCCAGGCCGACCATGGAGACCACCCGGGCGACCTCGCCCGGGTCGTCACCGCGCACGGCGGCGAAGTAGCGCAGGTTCTCGGCGACGCTGAGATCCGGGTACACCGCCGCCGTCTGGCCGGCGTAACCCACCCGGGTGCGCAGAACCGGCGACCCGGCCGGATGCCCCAGCACCGTCACCGACCCGCCGGAGATCCGCTGCACCCCGACCAGGGCGCGGATGAACGTGCTCTTGCCCGACCCACTGGGCCCGATCAACCCGGTGATCCGCCCCTCCGGGATGCCGGCGTCGATCCCGTGCAGCAACTCGCGGCCGCCGCGGCCGACCCGCAGCCCGCGCACCTCGACCGAGACTGAATTAGCCATGTGTTTAATTTGCGCCCGGGTGGGTGCGCTGTCAAGCGAAAGGGCGGACCGCGCCGGACGACACCGGCGCGATCCGCCCTCGGGACGAGGACCCGCGAACCCCTACCCCAGGAACTCCCGCAGCCAGTCGTACTGCTCGACCTGCTGGTGCGCCTGCCCGCCCTCGTGGTCGTTGTAGGCCCACTCGCGGATGCTCTTCTCGCCGCCCCAGGCGTTGTAGGCGCCGTAGACGGTGGACGGCGGGCAGGTGGCGTCCATCAGGGCCACCGAGAACAGCGCCGGCACGGTGGCGCGGCGGGCGAAGTTGACGCCGTCCACGTAGGAAAGGGTTTTCATGAGCTGACCGGTGGCGTTGCGGCGCCGCGAGGAGAAGGCGATCAGCTCGTCGTAGGGCGCCCGGGTGGCGGTCCAGGCGGCGCGCGGGAAGTCGCAGAGGAAGGGCACGTCGGGCAGCACCGCCGCGGCCTCGCCGAGCACCCCGCCGGCGATCGCCAGTCCCCCGCCCTGACTGATGCCGGTGGTCAGCACCCGCTCCGCGTCGACCGCCTCCAGCTCCCGGGCCACGTCGACGGCGCGGACCGCGTCGGTGATCAGCCGGCGGTAGTAGTGGGTCCGCGGTGACTCCCAGCCCTGGGTGACGAAGCCCGGGCTGGACGGGCCGCCGGTCGCCCCGGCGTCGGCCGTGTCGCCTCCCTGACCGCGGGTGTCCATCACCAGGTGCGCGTAACCGCCCTGCGCCCAGCCGGTCCGCTCGTGCGCCAGGCCGCGGCCGCCGGTGTAGCCGATGTACTCGACCAGGCAGGGCAGCGGCTCCCCGCCGCGGTTGGCCGGCAGGTGCAGCCAGCCCCTCACCGGCTGGCCGGCGAACCCGGAGAAGGTCAGGTCCCAGGTGTCCACCGTGGCCAGGCGGTTGTCCACCGGCTCCAGGCGGGTGCCGGACGCTGCCTCGCGCGCCTCCTTCAGGGTGTCGCGCCAGAACTCGTCGAAGTCGTCGGGCTGCTCCACCGACGACTGGTACGAGCGCAGCTGATCGAGCGGCAGATCCGCGTAACCCACGATTTCTCCTTCAGAACAACAACAATGGACGACGAAGAGCCTCAGCCGGAGCAGGCGTGCGCCGCCGCGCCGATCAGCGGCGCGTGTTCCGGGTCGGCGGCCACCCGCAGCACCACGTCCCGGGCCAGCCCCTTGCGCAACGGCGGCTCGATCAGGTCGAACGAGCCGGCGATCGACCCGCCCAGCACCAGCACCTCGGCCCCGAAATCGCGCACGTGGGGCGACAGCGCCTCACCCAGCGCCCGGAAGGTGCGCTCCAGCAGCGCGGCGGCGACCCCGTCCCCGGCCCGGGCCAGCGCGGCGATCTCGTGCACATCCAGGTGCTGCCCGGTGAGCTCCGCGTAGCCCCGGCGGATGGCCCGGCGCGACACCGTCTCCTCCAGCTCGGCGCCGCCCCAGACGATGAAATGTGCCTCGCCGTCGGGAGGTACGCCCGGCCCGGACGAGAGAGCCACCCCGTCCGCCACGAACGCCGACCCGACACCGGTGCCCAGCGTCAGGCAGATCGCCCGGCGGAAGCCCCGGGCCGCCCCGGCCGCGTACTCGCCCAGGCCGAAGGCGTCCGCGTCGTTGAGGAAGACCACCCGGCCGGGCGCCGCGGGCAGCCCGGCGGTGAAGGCGGCGCGCACGTCGAACCCGTTCAGCGCCTCGAACTTGCCCACGCCCTCGAACCGGCCGATCCCGGCGTCGTAATCGAACGGGCCGGGCATCGCGATGCCCCAGTCCGTGCCCGGCGCGACGTCCAGCCAGGCCGCCCCCTCCAGCAGGGTCTGCACGAAAGATGCCGCCGAGCAGTCCGGTTCGACGTGCCAGCGACGCATCCGGGTCACCGACGGAAGCGCCGCGTCCAGCGACACCAGCGCCGCGGTGAGATGCGAACCGCCGACCTCCAGCACCGGAACGGCTGATCGCACAACGGATTCCGGGCGCACGGCAGCCCCGGGACCGGGCGTGGCTTCAGGGCGGACGTCGGCGCTCACGGCTCGATCACCACGTTCCGCAGCGGCAGGCCGTCGCGCACCGCCTCGGCCTGCGAGCGCACCAGCGCGGCCACCCGCGGCGCCATGGCCGCGGAGTTGCCGCCCACGTGCGGGGTGATGATGACGTTCTCGAGGTCCCAGAGCGGGTGCCCCGCGGGGAGCGGTTCCGGGTCGGTGACGTCGAGAGCGGCGCGGATCCGGCCGTCCTTGAGCGCCGCGACCAGATCGTCGGTGACCACCACCGGCCCGCGCGAGACGTTGACGAGCAGGGCGCCGTCCTTCATCGAGGTCAGGAACGCCGCGTCGGCGAGCCCGCGGGTGGAGGGGCTGAGCGGAACCGCGAGCACCACCACGTCGGCGTGCGGCAGCAGGTCCGGGAGCTCGCCGATCCCGTGCACGAGCCCACCGGCGTCCGTGCGTGGAGACGACGCGACACGCACCAGGGTGATCTCGAACGGAGCGAGCCGCGTCATGATCGCCCTCCCCACGCCACCCTGGCCGATCACCAGCACGCGGGAGTCGGCGAGCGACCGGGTGGTGCCGGAGCGCCACTCGCCCCGGCCCGCGGCCCGCACGTACCCGGCCAGCTCACGCTGCGCGGCGATGATCAGCCCGAGGGTCAGCTCGGCGGTGGAGGTCTCGTGCACCCCGGCCGCGTTGCAGAAGGTGAAGCCCGGCGGCAGCAGCTCCTCGACGCCGTCGAACCCGATGCTCTGGCTCTGCACCGCGCAGGGGCCGACCTGGCCGAGGGCGGGCAGCACGTCCGGACCGGACATGTACGGCGGCACCACCAGGTCGAGGTCGGGCCGGGGTGGTGGCCCGTCCAGCGCCCACCGCACCACCTCGATGCCGGGCAGCCCGGACAGGGCCTGAACGAGCTCGTCACTGGGCAGACTGACCACGATCGTCATGCGGCAGAGCCTTACATCCCGATGTGTCCGACCGCCAGGGGTAGGCAGGTCATGTCCGGCCGACAAGGTCTTCGCGCGGTGGTGGTTCGGCCAGGTCCACGGCGAGGGCCAGCTCGCGCAGGTCATCCGGCGGCAGGTGCGGGTCGAGCGCTGCCCGGGTGGCCCGCTCCCGGGCGCCGAACGTGGTCGGGCGGTCGAAGAGCGTCGAATAGGGGACGACGTCAGCGGCCGCGACCCGCACCCCGTCGAACCGCAGCACGCCGCCGTCCTCCTCGGAGGCGGGCGACACCCTGGACGACGCCATGGCCAGCGCTGTGGACGGCGCTGTGGACGGCGCTGTGGACGACACCCCGAGGTCGTCGCGCCCGATCACGGCGAGCACCTCGTCGGGTTCGTCGGTCTCCTCGGCCAGTTCGTCCACCAGCACGGCGCGCACCACCAGCCGGCCGGCCTGCGGCACCCCGGCGGCGCAGGGACTCTCGCCGTCGAGCCGGTACACGCCGTTGCGCCGGCGGCACAGGGTCAGGGGCATCGGGCCGGCCGGACCGGGAGCACCGGCCCGGGCCGTGTGATCGGGCCAGGCCGTGTGATCGGCCCGGCCGCCGAACCCCGCTCCGACACCGGCGAAACAGGTTCCGGTGAGCGCCTCGGCGAAGAGGCGGCGCTGCTGTTCCGGGGACCCCTGCTCGGCCAGGGCCCGCAGGAAGAGCGAGTGGCCGTGCAGCAGCAGGGCGAGGTGCGGGGCGCTCGCCGCGAGCAGGCGGTGCACCTCGGCCAGCGTGGTCACCGAGCACTGCGGACCGCCGAACCGGGCCGGCACGGTGAGGCCCAGCAGTCCGGACGCGGCGAGCGCGGCCGGTCCAGGGGTAACGCCACCGACACACCAGGACAGCAGTCGCCCGGCCGCCGCCAGGGCCTCGGCGTCGGGGGCGTGGGTCCGGGTCATCACCATGGCGCCAGGATGCTGGACGACGGCCGCGCGGGGAATGACCCGGCGCACAGCTCACAGCGAAAAGACGCCGATGCGACGCGATCACTCCCGTTCGGTCACGTCAGAACGGGCAACGTGAACGGAGGGTGAAGTCCGAGACCCTGAAAAGGCGCTGCGGATACCGCAAGTCGATCCTCGACATCGCACACCCTATCTCCTATCTCAGCTTTGGTGCACCCCAAGCGTGGAACGGCCGAGGTCCAGACCCTCCAGCCCGGCCAGGTCGGAGAGCGTGAGCAGGTCGCCGACGCGGTGCAGCCTCGGCTCCACGGTGGGGGCCCGGCGGGTGGCGATCGTGGCGATGTGGGCGATGAACGGCAACTGGTGACGCCCGGACGCCCAGCTGGTCACGCTGTCCGGGCCCTGCCCGGCGCGGGCCACCACCTGCCAGCCGTCGGTGCCCGGCAGGTGGAAGGCCGGGGGCAGCCGGTCCGCCCCGCGCACCCGGGTCAGGCCCCGCAGCAGCGCGGTGCTGAGCGCGTCGCCGGTGGCGAACCAGGTGCGCACCGGGCGGCCCAGGCTCGCGGTGAGCCGGCTCTGGCCGGGGAAGTCCACCCGGGCCATCGTGCGGCGGGTGCCGTCGGGCAGCGTGATCCGCTGCCGGCCGCTGAAGTTCAGCACCTCCTCACCGGTGGCCGGGTCGGTGAAGAAGTGACCGAGCAGGGCGTAGGTGGAACCGGTGTCGGCCGCGTTCTCCGGGTCACCGGCGCCGAGCACCACGCCGATCTCGACCGGGTCGGCCATCGAGACGGTGCCCGGGCTGTGCGCCACCGCGTCCCGGGCCAGCAGTCCGGCCAGCACCGGGATCAGCCGGGCCCCGGCCAGGATCGGTGTGCGGGTGTGCAGCCCGGCCAGCTCCGACAGGTAGGCGGCGTGGTCACCGATCTCGACCAGGGCGGCGCCGGCCGCGGTGACCCGCTCGGCGACCCGCCGGTCGTGCCGGCCCGAGGCGTCCACCACCACCGTGGCCTGCCCGGCGGCGTGGTGCAGGTCGGCCAGGTCGCCGCGCCAGCGCACGGTCTGCTCGTAGCGGCCCGGGTCACGCCCGGCCAGCACCGCGGTGACGCCGTTGCGCCCCAGTTCGGCGGCGACGGCCTGGCCGACCGCACCCTGACCGTCGAGGACAAGTGCCCGCACGTGAAGCTCCTTCGTGGATCTACGACCGCTTTCCCACTATGCGTGAGGTTGTCCTGGACCGCCCGGCGAGGGCTGCGCGGCGTCGTGATCGCCGCTGCGCGGGCGCGGAACGACGGCGTCCTTGGCCGGTGGAACCGGAACACCGGCCGCCACCACCCGGTTCCGGCCCTGCTCCTTGGCCCGGTAGAGCGCCGCGTCGGCCCGCTCCGTCACCTGCTGCGGCGTCTCGCCGGGCAGCACGCAGGCCACGCCGACGCTCGTCGTCATCACCCCGTACGGCTCGTTGCCGGGATGGCTCAGCCGGGCCTGCTCCAGCGCGCCGCGCTGCCGCTCGGCCACCTGCCGGGCCTGGTCCAGGTCGACGCCGCGGATCAGCAGCAGCAGTTCCTCGCCGCCGTAGCGGTAGATCCGGTCGCCGCCGCGGCTGGTCCGGTCCAGCAGCATCGCCACCGATTGCAGGGCCAGGTCGCCGGCCTGGTGCCCGAGCCCGTCGTTGTAGGCCTTGAAGTGGTCGAGGTCGAACAGCGCGACGGCGTAGCGCTCCCCCTCCGCCGCCCGCTCGTCGGCGTCCCGCAGGTCGTCCACCAGCTGGAGCCGGTTGGCGATGCCCATCAGCGGATCGGTGCGGGAGTCGAGCCGCAGCGCGGCGTTCGTGCGCCGCAGCGCCGAGCCGCGGATCGCCAGCAGCACGCCGACCATGCCGACGCCGATGCTGAGCGCGCCCATCCGGGCGTCCCGTCCGGTGGCCACGATCTGAACCGCCGACAGCAGCAGGAACGACACTGTCGGCAGCACCCCGCCGCGATTGCGCGCACCGGTCAGGTCGGCGCGGCCCTCGACCGGCCGGGCCGCCCAGGCCCCGACACCGATCAGCATCATGCCGATCGACCAGGCCGGGTCGAGCAGGCTGTCGCCCACCAGGTAGGTCTGCCCGAGCAGCGGCGGTGCCCAGGCCACGAAGGTGCCGGCCTCCACCACCAGTCCGGCCAGCACCGCGCCGAGCCCCCAGTTGTGGCGCAGCTGAAGCGATCCGGCGACCACGGCCTGGATCATCACCATCGCGATCGAGACGTAGACGAAGGGGTAGGCCAGGATCGTCACGACCGCCACCGGCCCCAGCGTCGACCTCTCGATCTGCGGCCAGAGCAGCACCAGCAGCAGCACGCAGACGGCGGCACCCAGCGGGGCCAGCTCCATCCAGGACAGATCGCGGCGACGGGTGCGGGCCCGGCCCAGCCGGCGCAGCCCGGCGGCCGAGACCACCCCGGCGCCGAGCCACAGCACGTCGGAGACCGTGGGCGAGGGCGGATATCTGCCGGTCAGCACGAAGCCGTCGTAGATCACCACGGCGGCCAGCCAGCACAGCTGGCCGGTCAGCAGCAGGCCCCAGCCCTCGCGGTCCGGGGCGCTGCCCGCCGCGGTCCGGGCGAGCAGGGTGCCCAGCACCGCCACCCCGCCGGACACCACCCAGTGCGCGCAGGTCAGCCACAGCCCGAGCTCGCTCCCGGTCAGGGGCACGGCGACGAGCAGCCCCAGGCACACCAGCGCGAGGCCGAGCAGCACCGCCCGGGCCCGGTGTGCGGGCCCGGCGGCGCGATCCACCGAGGCAGCCATGCCGCGTCCCCCTCCCGGCACCGACGTCCCCTGCTGGATCGGCGGGCGTCCACCCGCACTTGACCGATACCGGCGACCCGGCCGGACATATCTCGCCGACCGGGCGGCACCGGGGCATGATCGGCTTCATGACCGGCATCCCGACCGCGCCCCTTCTCGTCGTCATCGGCCCCTCGGGCAACGGCAAGTCCACCCTCGGCACCGCGCTCGGCGCCGCCCTCGGGGTGCCCTTCGAAGACGCCGACGACCTGCACCCCACCGCCAACGTCGCGAAGATGACGGCCGGCATCCCGCTGACCGACGACGACCGCGCGCCCTGGCTGACCACGGTGCACGAGCACCTCGCCGCGGCGTCCGGCAGCGGGCTGGTGATGGCCTGCTCCGCGCTGCGGCGGCGTTACCGCGACCGGCTGCGGGAAGAGCTGCCGCAGCTGGGTTTCGTCGCCCCGGAGGTGTCGCGGGAGGTGCTGACCCGGCGGGTCGCCCAGCGACAGGGCCACTACATGCCGTCGAGCCTGGTCGACTCCCAGCTCGCCGCCTACGAGCCGCTGCTGCCCGACGAGCCGGGCCTCCCGCTGAACGGCGAGGACGAGCCCGGCGCGCTGGTCGGCCAGGTCCGGCGCTGGCTCGCGAATCGTCCCTGACCGCGCCGGATCTCCCTGCTGCAACGTTGGTGCAACGTCGCGCGTGGCACGGTGACGGCGTCGCCGGACGGAGCCGTCCGGCCCCAGGGAGGTTGCGATGCCCGAACCCGCCTTCGATCCCGCCACCGACTACCCGGTCAGCACGAAGCGCCCGGACCTGCTGAGAACTCCCACGGGCAAGCCGATCTCCGAGCTGACGATGCAGAACGTGGTGTCCGGGCGGGTGCAGCCGGAAGACCTCCGCATCGCTCCGGGCACCCTGCGGATCCAGGCCGAGGTGGCCGACGCCTCCGGCCGCCCGCAGCTCGGGCAGAACTTCCGCCGGGCCGCCGAGCTGATCGCGGTCTCCGACGCCCGGGTGCTCGAGATGTACAACGCCCTGCGCCCGCACGCCTCCACCCGGGAACAGCTCCTGGCGATCGCCGACGAGCTGGAGAGCGGCTACGGCGGGCAGGCCACGGCCGCCCTGGTGCGGGAGGCCGCCGAGGTGTACGAACGCCGCGGCCTGCTGGCCGCCCCCGAGGCCTGACGACCCGCACGACGCTGGAGGAGCCGTTCGATGCCATCCCTTCCGCACCACGAAAACCCCACTCCGCGGCACTCTTTGCGCAACCAGATCCTGGAGGACCGGCCCGTCAACCAGGACGGCTTCGTGCAGGAGTGGCCCGAGGTCGGCATGGTCGCGATGGACAGCGAGTTCGACCCCCGGCCCAGCATCCGGATCGAGAACGGCCGGGTGGCCGAGATGGACGGCCGCGAACGCGCCGACTTCGACTTCCTCGACCAGTTCATCGCCGACCACGCGATCGACGTGGACGCCGCCGAGCGGGCCATGGCACTCGGCCCGGGCACGGTGGCCCGCATGCTGGTCGACCCGAACGTGACCCGTGACGAGGTGCTGCGCACCGCAAGGGGTCTCACGCCGGCCGCGCTGCTGGAGACGGTGCGGCGGATGAACATCGTCGAGATCATGATGGGCATGCAGAAGATGCGCGCCCGGCGCACGCCGGCCAACCAGGCGCACTGCACCAGCGCCCGGGACAACCCGCTCCAGGTGGCGATGGAGGCCGCCGAGGCGTCGCTGCGCGGGTTCTCCGAACTCGAGACCACGCTCGGCGTGGTGCGTTACGCACCGCTGGTGGCGATCGCGCTCCAGGTCGGCGGCCAGGTGGGACGCGGCGGCCGGCTCACCCAGTGCGCGCTGGAGGAGGCCACCGAACTCGACCTGGGCATGCGCGGCATCACCGCCTACGCCGAGACCATCTCGGTCTACGGCACCGAGTCGGTGTTCGTCGACGGCGACGACACCCCCTGGTCCAAGGCGTTTCTCGCGGCCGCCTACGCCTCCCGCGGGATCAAGATGCGCTTCACCTCCGGCACCGGCTCCGAGGTGCAGATGGGCAACGCCGAGGGCCGTTCCATGCTCTACCTGGAGATCCGCTGCATCCTGGTGACGAAGGGCGCCGGGGTGCAGGGCCTCCAGAACGGCTCGATCAGCTGCATCGGGGTGCCGGGCGCGGTGCCGTCGGGCATCCGCGCGGTGGCGGCCGAGAACATGATCGCCAGCATGCTCGACCTGGAGTGCGCGTCCGGCAACGACCAGTCGTTCAGCCACTCCCCGATGCGCCGCACCTCCCGGCTGATGCCGCAGATCATGGCCGGCACCGACTTCGTCTGCTCCGGCTACTCGGCGACCCCCAACTACGACAACATGTTCGCCGGTTCCAACGTCGACGCCGAGGACTACGACGACTGGAACGCGATCCAGCGCGACTACCAGATCGACGGCGGGCTCCAGCACGTCGGTGAGGCCGAGATCCTGGCCGCCCGGAGCCGGGCCGGGCACGCGCTCCAGGCCGTGTTCGCCCACCTCGGCCTGCCCCCGATCACCGACCGCGAGATCGAGACCGCCGTCTACGCGCACGGTTCCAACGACCTGCTGCCCCGCGACGTGCTGGAGGACCTGAAGGGCGCGCAGTCGGTGACGGACCGCGGCGTGACCGGTCTCGACCTGGTGAAGGCCCTGCACGAGGGCGGTTTCGCCGACGTCGCCGACCATCTGCTCACCGTGCTGCGGCAGCGGGTGTCCGGCGACCTGCTCCAGACCAGCGCCATTCTCGACGACAACCTGGAGCCACTGTCGGCGGTGAACGACGCCAACGACTACACCGGCCCGGGCACCGGCTACCGCCCCTCCGGCGAGCGCTGGGAGCGGATGAAGAGGCTGCGGCACGTGACCAGCGCGGAGAACCCGGAACTGGAGGTCAGCTGATGGCGACCACGACCGCCCCCGGCATCGAGCTGCGCGAGATCGGCCGGGCCGGGCACGGGACCCGGCCGGACGAGGTGGTGCTCGCCCTCTCCCCCGGGTTCGCCGGGTTCTTCACGAGAACCATCACCGACATCCCGCACGCGCAGGTGGTCCGGCAGATCCTGGCCGGCATCGAGGAGCAGGGCGGCCAGGCCCGGGTGATCCGGCTGCACGCCACCGCCGACCTGGCCGCGGTGGCGCACACCGCGGCCCGGCTGTCCGGCTCGGGCATCGGGATCGGCGTGCTGTCGCGCGGCACCAGCATGATCCACCAGAAGGACCTGCCCCGGCTCAGTTCCCTGGAGCTGTTCCCGCAGTCGCCCCTGATGACGCCCGAGGTGTTCCGGGCGATCGGCCGCAACGCCGCGCAGTACGCCAAGGGCGAGTCGCCGCAGCCGGTTCCGACCCTGAACGACCAGATGGCCCGGCCCCGCTGGCAGGCCAAGGCCGCCCTGCTGCACCTCAAGGAGTGCGAGCTGCTGGTCAAGGGTGCACCGGCGACCGAGGTGGAGCCCGTCATCGACGATCCGGCATGAGCCCGGGGATCGTCGCCGGGGTCGACATCGGCAACTCCACCACCGAGGCCTGCGCCTTCGAGGATCCCGTATTCCTCGGCAGCGGACTGGTTCCCACCACCGGGATCAAGGGCACGACCAGAAATGTGGACGGCGTGGAGGCCGCGATCCGCGCGGCCCTGCGCAGCAGCGGCCGGCCCCTGGAAGACCTGACCCGGGTGTTCGTGAACGAGGCGACCCCGGTGATCAGCGGCCTGGCGATGGAGACCATCACCGAGACCCTGATCACCGAGTCGACGATGATCGGCCACGACCCGCGCACCCCCGGCGGAGCCGGGCTCGGCGTGGGCGTCACCGTGCCGTTCGCCGAACTGGACGAATGTTCGCCCGGCGACGCGGTGATCGCGGTGGTGCCGGCCGGGATCGACTTCGCGGTGGTCGGCAAGGCCCTGAACGCCGCCCTGGAACGCGGCGTCGACCTGCGCGGGGCGGTGCTCGGCGCCGACGACGCGGTGCTGGTGAGCAACCGGCTGAACCGCCCGGTGCCGATCGTCGACGAGGTGCGCCGGGTCGAGGCGGTGCCGGCCGGCATGACCGCGGCCGTCGAGGTGGCAGCGCCGGGCCGCACCATCCGCACGCTCTGCGACGCCTACGGGCTCGCCACCGTGTTCTCGCTGGACGCCGAGCAGACCCGGGCGGTGGCACCGGTGGCCCGGGCGCTCACCGGCATCCGGTCGGCGGTGGTGGTGCGCACCCCCTCGGGTGAGGTCAGCGACCGCCGCATCCCGGCCGGAACCCTGGAGCTGCACGGGGATTCGGCCACCCTGCGGATCGACGTGTCGGAGGGCGCCGAGGCGATCATGGCCCTGGCCGGCCGGCTCGCCCCGCTGCGCGACGCGACCGGCGAGGCGGGCACCAACGTCGGCGGCATGCTGGCCACGGTGCGGCAGAACATGGCCGACGTGGCCGAGCTGGGCCCGGATCAGGTGCGGATCGGCGACCTGCTGGCCGTGGACACCTTCGTGCCGCGCGAGGTGCGCGGCGGGCTGGCCGGGGAGGTGGCGCTGGAGAACGCGGTGGCGCTGGCCGCGATGGTGCGCACCAGCCACGGCCCGATGCGGCAGGTGGCCGACGTGATCGCCGGCCGGCTGCGGCAACAGGGGGCGCACGACGTGGAGGTGGTGATCGGCGGGGTGGAGGCCGAGATGGCCACGCGCGGCGCGCTGACCACGCCGGGCACCGAAAGACCGCTCGTGGTGCTGGATCTGGGTGGCGGATCGACCGACGCCGCGCTGGCCGGGCCGGACGGCCGGATCAGCACCGTGCACGTGGCGGGGGCCGGTGACCTGGTCACCCGGCTGATCGCCGCCGAGCTGGGCGTGCGACGCGACCTGGCCGAGGAGATCAAGCAGTGCCCGCTGGCCCGGTCGGAGAGCTTCTTCCACCTGCGCCTGGAGAACGGCACCGTGCGGTTCTTCGACCAGCCGCTGGCCCCGGAGCTCTTCGCCCGGGTGCTCACTCTCGGGGAACACGCGATGACGCCCGTGCCGACCCGGCACGGTCTCGACCGGATCCGGCAGGTGCGACGCACGGCGAAACAGCGGGTCTTCGTGGTCAACGCGCTGCGGGCGCTCCGCCAGGTCGCCCCCTACCAGGACCTGCGGCAGATCGGGTTCGTCGTGCTGCTGGGCGGTTCCGCGCTGGACTTCGAGATCCCCGAGCTGGTCGCCGACGCCCTGGCCCCGTTCGGGATCGTCTGCGGCACCGGCAACGTGCGCGGCACCGAGGGTCCACGTAACGCGGTGGCCAGCGGGCTGGTGCTGGCCAGATGCTGATCCGGCCGCACATTCTCGTGCTCACCGCGGGGCGGGGCGAGCCGCTGCGCCAGCTCTGCGCCGGCATCGAGGAGGAGGGCGTGCCGTTCGAGGTGCGGCGCGGCACCCCGGGAACCGCGGCGAGTCTGGCCGTCGAGGCCGCACGGCGATCCCCGCTGGGTGTCGGCGTCGGGCTGGACGCGACCGGTCTGATCGTCGTCCATCATTCGAAACTGCCCGACACGCAACCGGTCACCCGCACCCGCGAGGCGCGCCGGGCGGGCCGCCACGCCGCCCGGATCGTCACCGGGACACCGCTGGACCTCGAGGAGAACCGATGAGCAGCCTGAACCTGGCCGACGCCCGGCGGATGATCGACGCCGGGATCCGCGAGGCCGACCGAATCGGCCGGCCGATGAACATCGCCGTGGTGGACGACGGCGGGCACCTGGTCGCGTTCGTGCGGATGGACGGCGCGATCAAGGCCAGTATCGACATCTCCACGCGCAAGGCGAGAACCTCGGTGCTGATGGAGACGCCCACGTCCGACCTGGCCGGGGCCACCCAGCCGGGCGCCGAACTGTACGGCCTGGAACATCTTTCCGGTGGCCTGGTGACGTTCGGCGGCGGCATCCCGGTGACCCGCGACGGCCGCGTGGTGGGGGCCGTCGGGGTCAGCGCAGGTTCGGTGGAGGAAGACGTGACGGTGGCCACGGCAGCTGTGGCGGCAGTGGCGACACACCAGGAGGCTCAGGCGGAGCCGCTGCTCTCCCGCACCACCAGCTCGTGAGCGACGCTGACCTCCCGCACCGCACCGGCCGGGTCGTCGAGCCGGGCCAGCAACGTGTCCACCGCGGCCTGGGCGATGCCGGCCTTGTCGGGCCGCACCGACGACAGCGACGGGGTGGAGAACCGGGACGCCTCGATGTCGTCGAACCCGATCACCGCCATGTCTTCCGGCACCCGTACGTTCTGCTCGTGCAGTTCGCGCAGTGCCCCGGCGGCCAGCTCGTCGCTGAAACAGAACAGCGCATCGGGCCGTTCGGGCCAGGCCAGCAGTTCCCGCACGGCGGTGGCGGCACTGCCCCGGCGGTAGTCGGCGGTGCGCAGGTACCGGCCCTCCGGGTCGAGACCGGCGGCCCGCATGCCCAGCCGGAAACCCTTCAGCCGGTACTTCGACGTGGCGTCCCGGGCGCCGCCGCTGCCGCCGAGCGCGGCGATCCGGGTGCGGCCCCGCCCGGCCAGGTGCGCCACGGCCTGCCGGGCGGCCTCCACGTTGTCGATGCCGACGTGGTCGAGCGAGGTGCGGGCGGTGCGCTCGCCGAGCAGAACCATCGGCCGCCCGCCGGCCAGGCCGGCCAGGTCCACGCCGCGCAGCCCGAGTGAACTGAACAGCACCCCGTCGACCCAGCTGGCCTGGGCGATCGTCTCCAGCAGGGCGCGCTCGCGCTGCGGGTCGCCACCGGACTCGTCGATCTGCACGGTGCAGCCCACCGAGCTGGCGTAGTCGACCACCTCGTGGGCAAGCTCACCGAAGTACGACACGTTGATCTCGGGCAGCACCAGCATGATGATGCCGGTGCGGCCCTGCCGCAGGCTGCGGGCCACCAGGTTGGGCCGGTAGTTCAGCTCTTCCAGCGCGGCCTGCACCCGGGCCCGGGTGGCGGGGGCGATGTGCTGGAAGCCGTTCACCACGTTGGAGACCGTGCGGACCGAGACACCGGCCCGCTCGGCCACGTCGCGCAAGGTCACCGCCATCCGCGCACCTTCTCACATCCCCCGCCGCCGGTGTGAGGGCGGCGGGGCGCACGATCACGCACCCGCCGCCCCGGGTTCAGTCCTGCCAGCCGTTCGTCGCCCCGGCCTCCAGCTTCCTGCCCTCCCGGGTGCCCGTGACGATCGCCCGGATCGTCTCCACCGGCAGCTTCGGGGTGCCGTCGGCGTAGAGCAGGCCGTTGGTCTCCTGGCCGGTGTCCATGAACTGGGTGTAGCAGAAGCCGACCAGCGTGGGGGCCTCGCGCAGGGCGTCGAACAGTTCGCCCACCACGCCCTCGTACTCGGCCGGGCTGGTGACGCTGGCGTAACCCCAGTTCTCCGGGTCGGCCGACAGCGAGATGCCGCCGAACTCGGTGAGCATCAGCGGGGCCACCCCGGCGTCCCACTTGGCCAGGGCCGCCGGGTCGACGATCGGTTTGCGCCCCTGCACGCCGAGCTCGGAGCGCACCGTGGCGTCGGCCGCGGCCGCGGAGCCCCAGAGCCGGATCAGGCCGGGCCCGTTCGTGGTGTAGTCGTGGATGCCCATGATGTCGCTGTCGACGTGTTCCCAGCCGTCGTTCGAGATCACCGGGCGAGTCGGGTCGAGGGCACGGGTGAGCGCGCTGAGGCCCTTGGCGAAGTTCTGCTGCGCCACGTCGTGGGCGATGTCCTGCACGCCCCAGCTCTCGTTGAACGGCACCCAGACCACCACGCTGGGGTGGCTGCGGTCACGCCGCACCAGCTCCAGCCACTCGGCCGTGAGCAGTTCCACCGCGGTGTTCGAGAACGAGTACGCCGCAGCGGTTTCGCCCCAGACCATCAGGCCGAGCCGGTCGGCCCAGTAGAGGAACCGCGGGTCCTCGGCCTTCTGGTGGTTGCGCACCGAGTTGAAGCCCATCGCGATCAGCAGCTCGACCTCGGCGCGCAGCTGGCCGGTGCCGGTGTTCGCGTTGTGGGTGTCGGGGCGGTAGCCCTGGTTCAGCACGGAGCGGGTGTAGATCGGCGCGTCGTTCAGCTTGAACGCCCCGCCGCCCACCGAAACCGTGCGCAGGCCGGTATAACTCGCCACCTCGTCGAGCACCTCGCCACCGGCCCGGTCCCGCAGCACCACGGCGATGTCGATCAGGTTCGGGTGCTCCGGGCTCCACAGCAGCCGGGCCCGGTCCTGGCCGTTGACCAGGGCCGCCAGCCGCAGGTCGACCGGCACGGTGGCGCCCTGCACCAGCACCGACCCGAAGGCCAGCACCTCGTCGCCGAAGCTCACCTCGACGTCGAGAACGGCCGGGGCGGAAGGGATCCGGTTCAGCGTGACCTCGCCGCGCAGCGCGCAGCCGGCCACGTCGGGACGCCAGTACACCTCGGTGACATGCGCGGCCGGCACCGACTCGGCCCAGACCGTCTGCCAGATCCCGGTGGTGCGCTCGTACCAGATGCCGTGGGTCCGGTCCCGCCAGTCCTGCTTGCCGCGGGGTGCCTCCATGCTGAACGGGTCGTCCTCGGCACGCACCACCAGCAGGTGCTCGCCGGCGCCGGGCGTGAGCAGGTCGGTGACGTCCACGGTGAACGGCGTCTGCCCGCCGACGTGGTGCCCGGCGTGCTGTCCGTCGATCCAGACGTCGGCGCGGAAGTCCACGGCGCCGAAGTGGATCAGCGCACGTCGTCCACCGTCGGTCGCCAGCGCGGCACCGTCGACCGTGCGGCGGTACCAGACCACCGGATGGAAGCCGGTGTCGTGGATGCCCGAGGCCGGGGACTCCGGCGGGTAGGGCACCTGGATCGTGCGGTCGAAAACCGGGGCAGACTCGAAACCGGCCGCGTACCAGCGCTCCGCGCGCCCGGCGTCCGCGTCGTCGTGGGCGAAGTCCCAGCTTCCGTCCAGGCCGGTCCAGTCACCCCGGGCCAGGATCGGCCGGGGGTACGAGCCGTCCTGCTGTGTCGCCTTCACGTCTGAGCCCTCTCCTCTGCACCTTCACGAGCACCTTCACGAGCACCGTCCGCGGACACCGCTCACGAGCACCTTCACCGACATGCGCCGCCGTCGGTCCGGTGACAGCATGATGCCTGCCTTTGCAACGATGCAACATGCAGGTCAGCAAAATCCCGTAGCCGCCCGGACACGCTGGGCGCACGACCGGAAAAGCTGTCCGGGCAGGTCTTGCATCGATGCAAACGGGTGTGTCAAGGTCCAGCCACTTAGCTAGAGCGCGCGGGCCGCACAATGAGGAGCGAATGCCGTATGCGTGGTGATTTCACACGCCGCAACTTCCTGGCCATGGGAGGCGGCCTGTCGCTGGCGGGCCTGTTGTCCGCCTGTGGATCTCCCGTCGTCACCAGCCTGACCGGCGGTCAGCCGGCCACCGCGGATGTCATCTTCTGGCATCTGTTCGGCGGCGGCGACGGCGAGAACATGGGCACGATGGTCGACACCGTCCAGAAGGCCACCGGCCACTCGGTCGAATCCACCCTGCTGTCGTGGGGTAACCCCTACTACACGAAACTTGCCCTGGCGGCTTCCAGCCAGCGCCCGCCGGACGTGGCCATCAGCCACCTCTCCCGGCTGTCCACCCTGGCCCAGGCCGGGCTGCTCACCCCCTACGAGGAGACCGGTCTCGCGGAACTCGGTGTCACGCAGGACAAGTTCTCCGCACCGGCCTGGCAGAAGGCCACCATCGACGGATCCACCTACGCGATCCCGCTCGACACCCACCCGTTCGTGCTCTATTACAACGTGGACCTGGCCGGGAAGGCCGGGCTGCTGAACGACGCGGGCGACGGTCTCACCGACATCTCCGGCGAGGAGCGCTTCCTCGAGGCCCTGACCGAGATGAAGAAGGTCACCGGGAAGTACGGCGTCACGATGGCGAACACCGCCGACCCGTCCACCGCCTGGCGCTGGTTCATGACGGTCTACGGCGGCCTGGTGAAGGACCAGGGCATCGTCTCCGACTCCGGCACGAAGGTGACGGTGGACGACGAGGCCATGCAGGAGACCTTCGCGTTCCTCCAGAAGATCACCGTGGGGCAGAAACTGGCGCCGCCGAACGCCACCGGCGCGGTCGCGACCCAGCAGTTCAGCGGCGGCGAGGCGGGTTTCCTGTTCGACGGCGTCTGGCAGATCACCGTCTACTCCGGCGTGAAGATGCCCGACGGCAGCACGCTGAACCTGAACATGGTGCCGTTCCCGGCCCTGCTCGGCGACGAGGCCTGCGCCTACGCCGACTCGCACTCGCTGGTGATTCCCCGGGCGAGCGGCCGTTCGGCCGAACGTGCCGGATACGCGGCACAATTCATTCAGGGCCTGCTCGGGCAGAGCGCGCTGTGGGCGCAGGGCGGGCACATCCCGGCCTGGCTGCCGACCGTGGAGAGCGCCGCGTTCAAGGAGCTCAGCCCGCAGAAGAACTACGTGGACGCCGCCGCGAACGCGGTCTACGACCCGGACGGCTGGTACACCGGCGCCGGATCGGACTTCCAGAACACGGTGGGCGCCATCATCATCTCGGCGCTGGCGGGGCAGATGACCCCGAAGAGCGCCACCAGCCAGATGAAGTCAGCGCTGAAGAAGCTGGCCGACACCAACGCGCCGGTGAGCTGAGGGAGTAGATCGTGACCACCGCAACCACGGCTGTCCCCACCACCCGCGTCCCGTCCGACGGGCGCGACAACCGGGCCGGCTGGATCTTCTCCACCCCGTTCCTGGTGCTCTACGCCCTGTTCCTGATCGGCCCGGTGCTGGTCGGCCTGGTGCTGAGTTTCTTCAACACCGCCACGGTGAAGAACGACCTCGGCGCCTTCGTCGGCCTCGACAACTACCTGGACATCCTGTCCAGCGTCGACTTCTGGAAGTCGATGTGGCACTCCACCCTGTTCACCCTCCTGACCGTGCCGTTCCTGGTCGTGCTGCCGCTGCTGGCAGCGGTCTTCGCCGCCCGCATCACCCGTAACCGCTGGTTCTACCGGGTGGCCTTCTTCGCCCCCTACGTGGTGCCGTCGGCCTCGGTGGCACTGATCTTCAGCTACATCTACTCCCCCGAGATCGGGCTACTGACCAAAGCTTTCACCAGCGTCGGGCTGCCCGACCCGGGATTCCTGAGCGCCACCAAGGGCGCCTGGTTCGCGGTCACCCTGATGACGGTGTGGTGGACCTTCGGTTTCAACTTCGTGCTCTACACCGCCGCGTTGCAGGAGATCCCGGAGGAGACCTACGAGGCCGCGGCCATCGACGGGGCGAGCGCCTGGCAGCAGATCCGCTCGATCACCGTCCCGCTGCTGCGGCCCACCATCGGCCTGGTGCTCATGCTCCAGGTGCTGGCCTCGCTCAAGGTGTTCGACCAGATCTACATCCTGCTGGGCGGTGGCCCGAACGGCAGCACCCGGCCGGTGATCGAGTACATCTACGACACCGGTTTCACCACCTACCGGGCGGGTTACGCGGCCGCCGGGACCATGGTCTACTTCCTGATCCTGGTTCTCGTCTCCGCCGTCTGGATGATCACCAGCCGCCGCCGCGACGCGCGCGCGTGAAGGGACCGAAAACATGACCACGACAACCCTTCCCACGCCGCGTAAGCGCAAGGAACGGTCACAGGCCGACAAGACCGGCTCGAAGGCGTTCAACCGGCTCGCCGCCACCTGTCTCACGTTGTTCGCGCTGATCTGGCTGATCCCGTTCGCCTACGCGGTGATCACCTCGGTCCGCCCGATCGAGGAGATCACCGCCGACCCGATCGGCTTCTCGCTGGGCAGCTGGACGCTCGACGCGTACCACGCCGCCTTCAGCCTGAACTCGATCGGCTGGTGGTACCTGAACAGCTTCCTGATCTCCACGCTGTCGGTGGTCTTCACCGTGATCGTCTGCTCGCTGATCGCCTTCGGCCTGGCGCACCTGCGGTTCCGGGGCAAGGGCGCGCTGACCGTCCTGATCCTGGCCGGCCTGATGGTGCCGATGGAGGCCCTGGTCCTGCCGCAGTTCATGGAGTTCCGGGCGTTCGGCCTGCTCGGCACCTACTGGGCGCTGATCCTGCCGGCCACGGCCTCACCGGTCGCGGTGTTCGTGTTCCGCTCGTTCCTCAAGGGCATCCCGGACGCCCTGATCGAGGCGGCGCGGATCGACGGGGCCTCGTGGTGGCGGATCTACCGGCAGATCTGTATGCCGCTGTGCCGCCCGGCCGTCTCCGCGGTGGCGATCTTCACCTTCATCACCACCTGGAACGCCTTCCTGTGGCCGTTGCTGGTGCTGACCCAGACCAAGTCGCAGACCATCCCGGTGGGTCTGAGCGGCCTGCTCGGGGCGACCAGCATCAACCAGGCCGAGGTGATGGCCTCGGCCGTGCTCGGCCTGCTGCCCCTGCTGGTGGTGTTCCTGGTGGCCCAGCGTCAGATCGTGCAGGGCGTGGCCAGCACGGGCATCAAGTAGCACTCTCCTCGCCGTCGCCGAGTTTCCCCAGCGAGCGCAGATAGCGCCGCAGGCAGAGCTCGGCGACGGTGAGCTCGCTGTCCGGGATGTTCAGGGCGTACACGGTGCGCTCGTCCAGCTCGTCGGCCATCACCCCAGGCTGCTGCGCACAGGCGAGCAGCGTCCGACCACCGGTTGAACAATGGACGGCGCCGGCCTTTCGAGGTCGGCGCCGTTCACAGGTTCCGGCGCAGGCTCGCCCTCACCCGTCCGGTACGCCCGGTACGCTCGGCCGTCGTGCCGAGGATCGTCGAGCTGCTGGTCTCACCGCTGCACCGCTACGAGGGCCGCCCGGCCGACGGCCCGGCGCCCGTGCCGGACGGTGCCCCGGACGATGAACTGGTCGGGCGGATCGCCGTGCGGGCCCGGCTGGGCATCACCGGTGACCGCTACTTCGGGAAGACGGCCCATCGCGACGCGGCCGTCACGCTGATCGCGAGTGAGTCGCTGCCGCCGGGTGTCGGCCTGATCCAGGTGCGGCGCAACATCCTTCTCCAGGGCGTCGACGTGGACTCGATGGTCGGGCGCACCCTCACCCTCGACTCCGGCAGCGGGCCGGTGTCGTTCGAGGTGCGCCGCCGGGCCAATCCGTGTGCCTGGATGGACGTGGTGATCGGGCCGGGTGCGTTCCGGGCCCTGCGCGGGCGGGGCGGGATCCGCTGCGTGCCGGTGAACGACGGCGAACTGCGGCTGGGCCCGGTCGACGTGGTCACCTCGTGATCAGCGAGCGCGTCCCGCCCCCCGGAGGGGGGAGGGCGGAACGCGCATGCTCATCACCAGGGGGCCGTGCGTGGCGGAGCTCCTCGTCGTCCTAAATTGCCCGCCGCCCGGCCAGATTCACCCACAGCAGCAGCACGATGATCGCCCCGATGATCGAGCCGATCAGCCCGGAGGGCTGGAGCAGACCGTCGGCCGAGTCCTTGCCGAAGATCAGGTAACCGAGGAAGCCGCCGACGAACGAGCCGACGATCCCGACGCCGATCGTGGCCGGGATCGACATGCTCTGCCGGCCGGGCACCAGAAGCCGGGCCACGGCACCGGCGATCAGGCCGACGATGATGAGAGTGATGATCAGACCAAGCATTTCGGAGTCCTTCCGAAGGTCGGGCGCTGTGCTCTGACGTCTTCCACGAAACCACCCCTGGGGCTGGTCCACCACACCCCTAAGGGGGTTATCGTGACGAGCGTGACGAAGCCGCCGATCCTCATCGCGCTGGTCAACGACTACGACGTGGTCACCACGGGCCTGGCGCACATGCTCGACCAGTACCGCGAGCGGGTGCTGATCGCCGAGATCGACACCAACCTCGGGGTGGACGACCGGGTCGACATCGTTCTCTACGACACCTTCGCGCAGCCCGAGTCCGACGTCGAGGAGCTGCGCACGCTGGCCGAGAACCCGCGCGCCCGCAGGGTTGTCGTGTACACCTGGAACTTCCACCCGGCCCTGATCGAGCGCGCCCGCGAGCAGGGCATGTCCGGCTACCTGTCCAAGACGCTGCCGGCCGCCGACCTGGTGGAGGCGCTGGAGGCGGTGCACGCCGGCCGGGTCGTGGTCAGCGAGCAGGCACCCCGGGCCCGCACCGCCCCCGGCCTGAACTGGCCGGGCCGCGGCGAGGGGCTCACCGACCGGGAGGCCGAGGTGCTGGCGCTCATCACCCAGGGCATGAGCAACGCCCAGGTGGCCGGGCTGACCTACCTCAGCCCGAACACCATCAAGTCGTACATCCGCAGCATCTACCGCAAGATCGGGGTGGCCAGCCGCACCCAGGCGGTGCTCTGGGGTGTGCAGCACGGCTTCACGCCCGACCACCACCGGGTCGAGCACTGGCAGGGCGGCCCGTGATCACCACTTCTCCCGGTGCACGAACCGCTCCAGCGGGGAGCGGCTGCGCCAGCCGTGCCGTTCCAGGTCGGGCACCTCGTGCAGCGAGCTGACCGGTCCCAGGCAGAGCCAGGCCACCGGCCGCACCCCGTCCGGGATGCCGAGCAGCCCGGCCAGGAAGGGCTCCCGGTAGAACGACACCCAGCCCACGCCCAGGTCCTCGGCGGTGGCGGCCAGCCACAGGTTCTGGATGGCCAGGCACACCGAGTACAGCCCGGCGTCGGCGATCGCGTGCCGGCCCAGCACCGCCGGCCCGCCGCGCTGCGCGTCGTAGGTGACCACCACCGACAGGCTCGACTCCAGCACCCCGTCGATCTTGATCCGCGCGAACCGCTCGGCCTCCTCACCGCTCAGGGTTGCCGCGAACGTCTCGCGCTCGAGCTGCACGTGGTCGAAAAACGCCTGCCGGGTGCCCTGGTCCCGGATCAGCAGGAAGTCCCAGGGCTGCGACATGCCCACGCTGGGGGCGGCGTGCGCGGCGGACAGCACGCGTGCCAGCGTCTCGTCGTCCACCGGCGCACCGGTGAACTCGGCCCGCACGTCGCGGCGGCGGAACATCACGTCATACAGATCTCGCACGGGCCTCATTCTGGCCGGGTCCGCTCTAGGCTCGTTTCATGGCTCTCATCCACCAGGCGACACTGAGTCCGTCGAAGATCGAGCTACTGAACTCCTGGCTGCGCTCCCGGGCCTGGGCCGACGGCCTCACCGGCGTGCGCAACGCCGGGGCCTACCGTTTCGACGACCCGGACGGGCAGGTCGGGATCGAGACCATCCTGGCCACCACCGACGATCCGGGCGCCCCGCTGCTGCACATTCCGCTGACCTATCGCGGCGAGCCGCTGCACGGCGCCGACGAGCACCTGATCGGCACCACCGAGCACTCCGTGCTCGGCACCCGCTGGGTCTACGACGGGTGCGGCGACCCGGTCTGGGCGGCCGTGGCCGCCTCCGTCATCCTCACCGGTGGCTCGCAGGTGGCGGAAATGGTGGCCGACGCAACCGGCGAGCTGACCGAACGCACGCCGACGGCCACCGTGATCGGCAGCGGCACCCCCGGCACCGGGATCCCGCCGATCGTCGGGGCTCAGCCGCACGACGAGGCCGCCGGGTACACCGTGGTCACCACCGGTGGCCCGGTGCTGGTCGTGGCCCGCATCGTGGGCCGCGAGCTGACCGGGGTCACGCAGACCCTGACCGCGCGCGTGGCCGGCGGCGATCCGGTGGTGGTGGCGGGCATCCGGATCTGACGCGGAAGAGGGCGGACGGTGCGGGTTCTCACCCACCACCGCCCGCCCTCGCGGACCTCCGCTCAGCTGACGCCACTCACCGAGACGAATCCCTCCAGCGGTGTGGTCGCGCTCCCGGGCCGGATGTCCGGGCCGACGCTGCCCTCGCCCCAGTAGTGGTCACCGATGTTGGTGATCCATTTCTTGGCGGTGTCGTCGTAGGTGGCCGGGCTGACCGAGCGCCACCTCCGGCCGGCCGGCTCCAGGTCGTTCGCCATCGAGCCCCAGGCCTGCTGCACGGTCAGCGCCGGCCGCAGTTCCCACCACAAGAACTTCTCCGGGAACAGGTAGCTCGCGAACCGGGCCCCGGTGCCGCCGTTCACGCACTGGGCGTTGGTGTCGAAGCCGTTCAGCAGGTGCAGGCCGCGGAACGCCTTGCCCCAGCGGTCGAAGTAGTCGAGCGTGCCGTCGGTGTCGCGCAGCACCTGGCAGCTCTCCAGCTGGAGCCACTCCAGCTGGTCGTCGCCCCAGCGGGCGTCGTCCGGGGTGATGTTCCCGTCGTCGTGCGCCCCCTTGAAGGTGAAGCCGCCGGGCCCTCCGTGGCCGGTGTACCACTGGGCGTCCACCTTGTCGGTGTAGTCGGCGTCCCAGCCCTTCTGGTTCTTGTCCTTGAAGTCCTTCTCGAAGGCGCTGGCACCCCGCCAGTCGAACGACACGGTGTGGTTGTGCGCCTTGATCACCGACCTGAACCCGTTCGCGCTGTCCTGCGCGCACTGCCACTCGTCCACGGTCTGCTCGATGCCGTTGGTGGCGAAGGTGCCGCCCGCGCCGCCCTGCACGCCGGTGGCCGAGGCGTCGCCCTTGGCGTTCGCCAGGCTCACCCGGGCGGTGCTGGTCAGGCCGTCGGCGTCGGTCACGGTGACGGTCAGCGCCTCCACGGACGACCTGGTCAGCCGGTCCCGTTGGGCCGGCGTGTAGGCGATCTCGGGCTTCTCGCCGTCCAGCTGAACCGAGGACGACGCCCAGCGGTACGCGTACGGCGCCGTGCCGCCGCGCACCCCGGCCGCGGCCGAGACCGTGGTCCCGTCACCGCTCGCCTTCAGCGTGACCGTGGGGGCCAGCGCCGGCGCGGCCGCCACCAGCTTGCCGCCGTAGCGGCTGTCCTGCTCGATCGCCCCGGTCGGCCGGCAGATGTAGTGCGGAACCAGCTTCGTCACCGTGCCCTTGCCGTCGGCCTCGGTCGCCCCGAGGGCGGAGGCGTAGTAGCCGAGCACCGGGGTGTCCTGCTTGACCGCGTCGCCGTACAGCGCGGTGCAGCTCTTCTGCGCCGTGGCCGGGCTGACGATCGGCACCTGCCCCGACGCCTCCACCTGGCGCACGGCCTGGCTCAGCTGGATCACCGTGCCGTCACCGGCGAACGAGGCCCGAGCCTTGGCGCCCGGCCCGACCACCGGAATCCCGCCCAGCGTCAGCTGGTACGAGACGGTGGTGTCGATCTGATAGCTGCGCGTGGTCTTTTCGCGGGTGGCGCGATGGTCCACGGTGGTGTGACCGATCACCGTCTGCGCCCCGTAGCCCTTCGGCACGGGCAGGACCTCCTTGGCCCGGCGCAGCGCCACGTCGTCGGAGGGCGCCTTGATCCGGGCGAGGGCGGCGAAGTCCACGCTCTCCGACGCCGTCGGCAGGCCGGACTCGTCCTTGCCCTCGCGCAGGAAGCTGGTCGGCACCCGGGCGAAACGCTCGGGGTCGGTGTAGGAGAACGATCCGTCGGGCCGCAGGGCGTTACCGATCCCGGCGGTGCGCGCCAGCGTCTCGGCGTCCGTGGCGGTCAGCCCCTCCTGCACGACCTGGTACACGGTCGCGGTCGGCACGATCGCCGCGCCGAGGGGACGGGCCTGCGCACTCGCGCCGCCGGAGAGCGGCATCAGCACGGCGCCGGTGGTGGCCGCGGCGAGGGTGACGGTGAGGGCACGTCCCCGTGCGCGCCTGGTAGTACTGGACATTCGGCAACTCCATATCTGGGAGAGCCGGGCGGGCAGGCCCGGCACCCGTGAAGGAGTGGATCAACAGCCTGGTAGATACACCCTGCGTCATCTGGATTTAACATTGCGTTACGCTTGAGTACCCGGCCAAACACCCCGTGGTCCCGCCCGGTCCGCCGGTCCGGGCGGTGGGCCGGATAGGGTCCGGTGGCGTGAAACTTCGTGAGGAACGCGTGTCGATCCCGTCCCGCCAGGGCCACGAGATCCAGGCGGTGGTGATCACCCCCGTCGGCGACACCCCCCGTCCCGGTGTCCTGCTCTACACCGACATCTTCCAGCTGACCGAGTCGACGTTGCGCACCGCCCGGCGGCTGGCCGCGTCGGGCTTCCTGGTGCTGGTGCCGGAGATCTACCCGCGTGGCGAACTGGCCGGTGTGGCACTGGAATTCGACGACGAGGGCAAGGCCCGGGGGCTGGCCGGCGCGGCCTCGATGCCCACCGCCGCCTTCGACGAGGACCGGGTCAGCGCCCTGGACCACCTCACCGCCCTGCCCGGCGTCACCGACGTGCTGGTGACCGGCTTCTGCATCGGCGGGCACCTGGCCTTCCGGGCCGCCTTCGACGAGCGGGTGGCCGCGACCGTCTGCTTCTACCCGACCGGTCTCCAGGACGGGAAACTCGGTGCCGACGTGGCCGACTCACTGTCGCGGGCCGGCGACATCCGGGGCCGGCTGTTCATCATCTTCGGCTCGCAGGACCCGCACGTGCCGGCCGACGCCCGGTTGCAGGTGCTGTCGGCGCTCTACGCCGCCGGCCTGGAAGACCTCGAACTGCACGTGTACGCCGGCGGCGAGCACGCGTTCATGCGCGACATCGGCGCCCGCCACGACCCGGAGCTGACGGATCTGGGCCTGCGGGAGGCGGTTTCGTTCTTCACCGGGCGGTCGTAGCGGTCTTCGGCGGCCGGCCCTCAGCGCCCGGTGGAGCGGAACCGCTGCTGGTACTTCAGCGGTGAGATGCCCAGCCGGGCCACGAAGGCCCGGCGCAGCGCCTCGGCGTTGCCGTAACCGGCCAGCTGCGACGCCTGGGCCACGGTGGCCCCGGCGTCCAGCTTGGCCCGGGCCGCCTCGAACCGGATGTCGGCCAGGTATTCCATCGGCGTGGAGTCGAGCTCCTCACGGAACAGCCGGGCCAGGTGCCGCACGCTGACCCGGGCGTGGTCGGCCAGGTCCTGGGCGGTGAAGGGCTTCGCCGGGTCCTCCTGGATCAGGTCCACCACCGAGCGCACCACCGGCGTGCGCGGCGCCGGGCCCTGGAGCTGGGCCGAGAACTGCGACTGCCCGCCGGCTCGCTGGAGGTAGACCAGCAGCGACTGGGCCACCCGGCGGGCGGCGTCGGCCCCGTGGTCCTCCTCGACCAGGGCCAGGCCCAGGTCGATGCCCGCGACCACCCCGGCCGAGCTGTACACGTTGCCGTCGCGCACGAAGATCGAGTCGGGCTCGACCAGCACGCCGGGGTACTCCTTGGCCAGGCGGCCGGTGAACTTCCAGTGCGTGGTGGCCCGGCGGCCGTCGAACAGACCGAGCGCGGCCAGCACGAAGGCCCCGGAGCAGATGCTGGTGACCCGGCGGGCCCGGGGCACCAGCAGCCGGGTGGCCTCCAGCACCGCGGGTGTGACGAACGACGGCGGGGCGGACTCGCTGCCCGGCACCACCAGGGTGTCCAGCTCACCGGCCTCCGCCGCCGAGGTCATCACCTCGACCCGCGCCCCGACCGAGGTCAGGACCGGCTTGCCGTCCGGCGAGATGAGCACCACCTCGTAGTTGCCGGCGGTCTGGTTGGCCTCCACGAAAACCTCGGCCGGCCCGGAGAAGTCAAGCATCTTGACGTAGTCGAACACGAGTATGCCGATGCGCAGCCGCTTGGCCCGGGAAGTCACGGTCACCTGCTCATTCTCGTCACGAACATGATCCGGTCCGCATCGACCGCATCCATGATGACCTATTTTCCTGAGTCGCATTCCGAGGGGTTCTCGTCCGCCGGTGAGGGGTCGCCGCGCAGCGCCCGGGGGCAGGCTGGACCTCCGACCAACTTCCCCCGCAGGAGCCGATCCCCTTGCCCGACCGCAGACCCACGATCGTCCTCGTCCACGGCGCGTTCGCCGACGGCGCCAGCTGGGCGCCGGTCACCCGTCACCTCCTCGACCGCGGTTTCGACGTGCTGGTGCCGCCGGTGCCCAACCGCACGCTGAGCGGTGACGCCGCCTACATCCGCTCCGTCGTCGAGCGGATCGACGGCCCGGTGGTGCTGGCCGGGCACTCCTACGGCGGTGCCGTCATCACCGTCGCCGGCCTCGCGGCCAACGTCAGCGCCCTGGTCTACGTGGCGGGCTACGTACTGGAAGAGGGCGAGAGCCTGGGCCAGTTGCAGGGCGGTTTCCCGGAGTCCGACCTGGCGGCGCACCTGGTGCAGACCGGCACCCCGGCCGACGGACCGGAGTTCTCGGTCGAGATCGAGGCCTTCGGCGAGGTTTTCGCCGCCGGCCTCGACCCGGGCACGGCCCGGGTGCTGGCGGTCTCGCAGCGCCCGCTGGCCGGTGCCGCGTTCGGCGAGCCCGCCGCGGCGGCCGCCTGGCGCACCCGCCCGGCCTGGGGCATCGTCGCCTCGGCCGACCGCACCATCAACCCCGACGTGGAGCGGTTCGGCTACCGCAGAGCCGGTATCCAGCACGTCGTCGAGCTCGACGGACCGCACCTGCTGATGCAGACGCATGCCGCGGAGGTCGCCAAGGTGATCTCCGACGCGGCAGACACCCACTGAATCCATCCCCACAGACAAGGACCGTCATGCCCGGACCAGATCCCGTCCTCGAGCCGGCCGCACAGGAATTCGTCGAGGCCACCGCCAGACCGCCGTTCCTCTACCAGCTCCCGCCGGACGAGGGCCGGGCCGCGGTCGACGGCGTGCAGAGCGGCGACGTGGCGGTGCCCGACGCCGACATCGAAGACCTGACCATCACCGACGGCGTCTCGATCCGGATCTTCCGGCCGAAGGGCGTCACCGGCCCACTGCCGGTGCTGCTCTACACCCACGGCGCCGGCTGGGTGTTCGGCAACGCGCACACCCACGACCGGCTCGTCCGCGAGCTCACGGTGCGGGCCCGGGCCGCCACCGTCTTCGTGAACTACAGCCTCTCCCCCGAGGTGAAGTACCCGATCGCGATCGACGAGATCTACACCGCCCTGGAGTGGATCGCCGCCGAGGGCGCGAACCACGACCTGGACGCGTCACGGCTCGCGGTGGCCGGTGACTCGGTCGGCGGCAACATGACCATCGCCACCACCATCCGATCCAAACAGCGCGGTGGCCCGGCGATCTCGGCCCAGGTGCTGTTCTACCCGGTCACCGACGCCGACTTCGGCACGGACTCCTACGACCAGTTCGAGACCGGCTACTTTCTGCACCGCGAGGGCATGAAGTGGTTCTGGAACCAGTACACGACCGACCCGGCGCAGCGCGCGGAGATCACCGCCTCGCCACTGCGGGCCAGCGTCGGCGAACTGGCCGGCCTGCCGCAGGCCCTGGTGATCGTGGCCGAGGCCGACGTGCTGCGCGACGAGGGCGAGGCCTACGCGGCCAAGCTACGGCTGGCCGGTGTCCCGGTCACCGCCGTGCGCTACCAGGGCATCATCCACGACTTCGTGATGGTGAACGCCCTGGCCGACACGCATGCGGCCAAGGCCGCCACCCGGCAGGCCGGCGACTTCCTGTTCGACGCCCTGCACCCCTGAGCGTCCGGCAGGCTTCAGGAAAGCTGTTCCACCGGAACCCCGATCGCGTCACCACTGGTCTTCACGGTGATCGAGGTCGGGGTTCCGGGCGTTCCGGTGGCGCCGGTGGTTCCGGCCGGCAGCCCCAGCTGGTAGCGCATGCCCGACCAGCCCGGCACCGCCACCGGCCGGGTCACACCGTAGGCACGCACCACGCCCTCGTCGTCCGTGACCGAGAGCACCGGGGTGCCCGGCTTCAGCAGGGTGATGCGCCGTAACGCCTTTCGCGACGAGATCACCATCTTCTCGCTCGCCCTCAGGGCGTTCGTCAGGATCAGCGGGCCGGGTGCGCCCAGCATCACGCCGTAGATCGTGTACGTCTCACCGTCCACGGTGTCGGTCGCGGCCCAGAGCAGGCACCCTCCGGCCGCTTTCGTGGATCCGGTCTTGATCCCGATCACCCCGTTGCGCCCGAGCAGCTTGTTGGTGGTCGTCAGCGTGTTCAGCGGGATCGTGGTCCGCCCGGTGCCGACGATCTCGGCGAACACCGGGTCCTTCATCGCCGCCAGCGCCAGGTCGAGCAGGTCCACGGCACTGCTGCGCGACTTCTTGCTCAGACCCGAGGCGTCGGCGAAAGACGTTGCCGTCAGACCCATCCGGGCGGCCTGCGCGTTCATCTTCGCGACGAAGAGTTTCGGCGAACCGGCGTCCCACCGCCCGAGGATGTCGGCCATGTTGTTGCCCGAGCGGATCAGCAGGCCCTCCAGCGCCTCCCGCTGGGTGAACCGCGTGCCCGCCCGGACCTTGACCAGCGACTCGCCGTCGGCCTTGCGGGCGGGGTAGGAGTCCGCCTCGGCCCGGGTCACCGTGATACTCGGCCCCTCCTCCCCCGGGGCGAGCGGGTGGTCGGCCAGAATGGTGTACGCCGTCATCACTTTCGTCACGCTGGCGATTGGCACCGACTTCACGCCGCTGTTCACGTGCCCCATCGTGCCCACACCCGGCACCACGATCCGGGCCCGCCCCCGCGACGGCCAGTCCACCTTGGGCGCGCCGCCCGGATAGGCGCCGTCGACCGGCACCAGCCACTGAACCTGTGACTGGACCGGCGACTGAAGCGGAACGGCCCTCGCCGGCACCGGGTTCAGGACGACGGCAAGAACCGAACAGAGGACGACGAGGGGCCGTGCGAACGGACGCAGCACTGGATCGACTCCCGGAATCTCGCAGCAGTACCGCGGTGACTGCGGGTCATACTAGCGAGATCCGGGTGGTCATCCGGGTTCCGGCGGACCGTGTCCTACTCCCCGACCTGCCCGTCGATCGACTCGCGGATCAGGTCGGCGTGCCCGTTGTGCCGGGCGTACTCCTCGATCATGTGCGCCACGATCCAGCGCAGGGTCGGAGCCTGGCCCGTCCGCCGGTGCTCACGGCGCGCCGGCTGCCCCATTCCCCCCTCGGCCAGGGCGACGGCGGTCGCGGCACGTGAGCGGGCGACATTCTCCTGCCACAGCGCGTGCAGAGTCTCCGGGGAGTCGGAGGCGGCGGAGTGCCAGTCCCAGTCGCGGTCCGCGTCCCAGTCCACGGTGTCCCAGGGAGGCGTGGGGGCGACCCCGGCCAGGAAGTTGCCGAACCACCAGTCCTCCACGTAGGCCAGGTGTTTGATCATGCCGCCGAGGGTCATGGTGGACGCCGCGACGGTCGCCGACAGACCGGCGGCATCAAGACCGCCGGTCCGCCAGGCGAAGGTGGCGCGCTGGTACTCCAGGAAACCGATCAGGGTGTCCGCCTCGTCGCCCACCATCGGCGGCTCGGGACGTCCGTGCTCGTCGACGTCCACCGGCCGAGCGTCCACCTGGGGTTCCGGCGCGCCCTGGGTCACTTCAGCGTCTCCCCGAGCTGCGAGGCCATCAGCTGCACGAACCGGGCCGGGTCATCGGGCTGCGTGCCCTCGGCCAGAAGCGCCATGCCGTGCACCAGTTCGACGGTCTCGGCCAGCTTCGTGTCGTCCGGGCGGGACTCGTGCGCCGAGCGCAGACCCGCGACCAGCGGATGGCCGGGGTTGAGCTCCAGGATGCGGCGCTCCTGCGGAATCGCCTGTCCCATCGCCCGGTACAGGTTGACCAGGGTCGGCGTGGCGTCGTTGGCGTCGCTCACCACGCAGGCCGGGGAGGTGGTCAGGCGGTTCGAGAGCCGGACCTCCTTCACGTCCTTGGTCAGCACCTCGCCCATCCAGGTGAGCAGGCCGGCGAACTGCTCCTTCTGCTGCTCGCGCTCGCCCTCCTCCTTCTCGTCGAGGTCGATCTCGCCCTTGGCCACGGACTGGAACTGCTTGCCGTCGAACTCCGGCATGCCGTCCACCCAGACCTCGTCGATCGGGTCGGTGAGCAGCAGCACCTCCAGCTCCTTGGCCCGGAAAGCCTCCATGTAGGGCGAGTTCTCGATCGCCACGCGGGATTCGCCGGTGAGGAAGTAGATCTTGTCCTGGCCCTCCGGCATCCGCTCCACGTACTCCCGCAGCGACGTGCGCTTCTCGGCGTCGTGGGTGGTCTCGAACGAGCAGATCTCCAGGATGGCGTCGCGGTTGGCGAAGTCCTGGAGCAGGCCCTCCTTGACCACGCGGCCGAACTCGCCCCAGAACTTGGCGTACTTCTCCGGCTCGTTCGCGGCCAGGCCCTTGACCGACTGGAGCACGCGCTTGGTCAGCCGCTTGCGCATCGACTCGATCTGCCGGTCCTGCTGGAGGATTTCGCGGGACACGTTGAGCGCCAGGTCCTGTGAGTCCACGACGCCCTTGACGAAGCGCAGGTACGCGGGCACCAGCTCCTCGCAGTCGTCCATCACGAACACCCGGTTCACGTAGAGCTGCACGCCGTGCTTGGCGTCCGGGCTGAACAGGTTGGCGGTGGCGCGCTCGGGCAGGAACAGCAGGGCCTGGTACTGGAGGGTGCCCTCGATGTTCAGCCGGATCGTCTCCAGCGGGTCGTTCCAGTCATGGCTAATCCGCCGGTAGAGCTCGGCGTACTCCTCGTCGGTCACCTCGGAGGCCGGGCGGGTCCAGAGCGCCTTGCGGGAGTTGACGGTCTCCAGCTCGCGCGGCGCGGGCTCCTCGTCGTCCTCGGTTTTCGGGGTCTCCGCCGACAGCATGCGGATCGGCCAGGTGATGAAGTCCGAGTACCGGGTGATGATCTCGCGGACCTTGCGGTCCTCGGTGTAGTCGAACAGCCGGTCCTCGGGATCGGCCGGCTTGAGGTGCAGCGTGATCGAGGTGCCCTGTGGGGCCTCGTCGAGTGCCTCCAGCGTGTAGGTGGCCTCGCCCGCGGACTCCCAGCGGGTCGCCTCGGCCTGCCCCGCCCGCCGGGTGACCAGCGTGACCCGGTCGGCCACCATGAAGCTGGAGTAGAACCCGACCCCGAACCGGCCGATCAGCTCCTCGGTCTCGGCCTCGTCCTTCTGCGCCTCCTTGAGCTGGCGCATGAACTCGGCGGTGCCGGAGTTGGCGATCTTGCCGATCAGGTTCACGACCTCGTCGCGCGACATCCCGATGCCGTTGTCGCTGATCGTCAGCGTGCGCGCCTCGGCGTCCAGGTCGATGCGGATGTGCAGGTCGGTGGTGTCGACGTCGAGCGTGTCGTCGTTGAACCGTTCCAGCCGCAACTTGTCCAGGGCGTCCGACGCGTTGGAGATCAGCTCACGCAGGAACAGGTCCTTGTCCGAGTAGATCGAGTTGATCATCAGCTGCAACAGCTGACGGGTCTCGACCTGGAACTCGTAACTCTCGGCCTGGGTCGTCATGGCACCTTTCCCCATGTTCACGTCTCGTTCACGTTCGCGAAGTCTTGCGGGTCAAGATTAGTCGGCCCCGCCGGGTGAGGGGACGACGTCACACGCTCACCTTCCGGCAGTCTGGTGGGACGGATGTGCTTGGGTTTGTCGACCGGCAGATCCTTGCCCTCCCGTACGCGCGAAAGGATGGCCTCGTGGCCGCTCCGGAGTCCCTGTCCGACCGTCCTGTCATCGTTCTCTCCCCGCACCTGGGCGATGCGGCCCTCTCCTGCGGTTACCTGATGTCCCAGCTGGCGCTCCGGTCGCCGGTGACGGTGATGACGCTGTTCACGCACAGCCAGGGGAACCCCAGCCGCACGGCCCGCGCCTACCTGAACAAGCGCAACGCGCGGCTCGCGCCGCCGCTGTACAACCAGCGCCGCACCGAGGACATCCTGGCCCTGCGCTCGATCCAGGTGACCGGCGTGCACTTCGGCCTGCCGGACGCCCTGTGGCGGCGCCGCGACGACCCGCGCGTGCCGAAGGTGGCGGGTGACCTGCTGCCCGAGGTCAGCGTGATCTACCCGACCTACCGCTGGCACATCGCGAGCGGCCAGGTGTCGCCGCACGACAAGCAGTTGCGTGCCGACCTGGTGCAGCGCGTTCTGCTGACCACGAGCGCGGACGACGTGATCCTGGCGCCCCTCGGCCTGAGCCGGCACGTCGACCGGGTGCTCGCCAACCAGGTGGGGAATGCCCTGATCGGCAAGCGGACCGTGGGGTTCTACGCCGACCAGCCGGACGCCCAGAAGCTGGAGGAGGCGCTCCCCGCCCCGAAGGGCATGGAGCAGCTGAAGTTCGACGTGGACCAGCACGCCAAGGCCGTGCTGCTGGAGCGCTATGCCACCCACACCCGGTGGGTGCTGGGCAAGCGCATCCCGGCGCTGGACGAGACGGTGTTCCTGCCCAGCTCGATCGCCTGATCCTTCGCCTGGTCCGCCCCTCGTCCGACGGTCAATGGTGGACGACGAGGGGTGCCGCGGGTTCGGCCGTGCGCAGACGAGTGCCGTAGGCCAGGCCCACGGCCAGCAGCAGACCGGTGAAAAGGCCGTAACCACGGTCCAGTCCGTCGTCGCCGCTGATCAGCTGGAGCAGCACCAGCACGACGACGGCCCCGGCGAGCACCGGCCGCAGCCGGCTGAGGCCGCTCAGACCCGGGGCACCGACCCGCAGCACCTGCACGGCCACCAGCTCGGCGAGCAACGCCATCACCACAAGCCCGGCCAGGAGGGAGAACGACCCGTCCCACCCGGCCCGCTGCACGCACAGCCCCTGGCTGAACACCTCGACGCAGGTGCGGTGCCAGGGCAGGAACAGGTCGATCAGGAAGAGGACGCCGGTGGTGGCGACGACCGTCCCCCCGAGCGTGAGCGGCACACGGCTGGCCATTACTGGTGCTCCGTTTCCGGACGATGTCTTCTCTGTCAGGCGGCTGTGACCAAGCCTGCCAGGATCATCGCCGGGCGACGACCGATTTCCGCGGGATGCCCCGGCCTCCGGATCAGCGGGGACAGGGCAGGCCGGTGGACCACCAACGGCGCTAAACGCTCCATCACGCCCCCTCCCCCGGCGTTCTCGACGCTGACAGCGGGACCGGGCGGGCGGGCCGGGGCGGACGTGACCCTTCGCTGAAGGTAGCCGGAAGTCGTAGCGGGCCGGACGCACTCGTGGCCGTGCGGTTCCCCCGAAGGGGACGCACGGCCACGAGAAGGACGACGGCTCACCGCTCGGCGGTACCGGGACTACTCCGGACGCTGGCCGTAACCGTTGGGGTTGTAGCGGGTCTGCTCGTACTGGTCGGCCGGACCCTGCTGAGCCGGCTTGTCACCCTGGCCCTGCCCCTGGGCCTGGCCCCACTGGTTCTGCTGACCCCACTGGTTCTGCTGGCCCTGGTCCTGCTGGCCGAACTGGCCCTGACCGGGCTGCGCCTGGTTCTGCGAGTTCTGCTGGCCGAACTGGTCCGGCTGACCGTACGGGTTCGGGCTGTACTGCACCTGGCCCTGGCCGTACTGGTTCTGGTCGCCGTACTGCGCCTGCTGACCGAACTGGGCCTGGTCGCCGTACTGCGCCTGCTGACCGAACTGGGCCTGGTCGCCGTACTGGGCCTGACCGAACTGCTGCTGGTTGTGCCCGCCGAACTGCTGCTGCTGGCCGAACTGGTCCGCCGGGCCGCCGAACTGAGCCTGCTGACCGTAGGGTGCCTGGCCGAACTGCTGCTGGTTCTGCTGGCCGTACGGGGCCTGCTGGCCACCCTGACCGCCCCACTGCTGCTGGCCCGGGTTCTGTCCCCACGACGACCCCTGACCGGGGGTGGAGGGCGACGCCGCGGCCGGCGTCTCCTTCAGGCGCAGGGCGTTACCGGCGACCAGACCCAGGATGAGCAGCACGCCGAGGTACAGACCGAAGCCGCGGCTGAACGACGACTCGATGTCCAGGTCCGCCGTCACCCCGAGGCCCGAGTAGAGGCTCTTCAGGCTCTCGGTGTCCACGCCGAGGTCGTGGCCCTTCACCGTCTCCACCAGCACCAGCAGGGCGGCGAGGCCGGAGACGCCCAGCCGGATCGGGCCCCACGGCACACCGTCGGGCAGCTTCACCCTGGCGACCTGGACCACGACGACCTCGGCCACGAGCAGGACCACCAGGATCGCGGCGGCCTTCGGCAGGCCGAACTTCCAGGCGTCGGCGCTCGTTGAGCTGGAGGTGCCGAAGCCGCTGTACTTGTACACCCACCAGGGCAGGAACGTGGCGATCAGAAAGAGCACCCCGGTGGCGGCGACGATCTTCCCGCCGAGGGTGAGCGACGGATTGCTACTGGGCATGAGGCGAGGGCTCCTTCTGGTCCACGGGTGGTCGAGCTGTGGGCACGCAGAGCCGTCCTCACGTCACCCATAGGCACCGCCCCCGGCCTCCCCCGGCCACGGAACAGCGCCCCCGACCTGACGGATCTGCGCTTCCGGAGGCTGGACGCACCGAGCCCCCTCCACGTTGCACGCGAGTTCCGCCGAACCGCAGCCCGCCCTCCGTGCCATCGGCCGGGTGCAAAACGAAAGCCCCGGACCATCAGGTCCGGGGCTTTCGGCGTTCCGCTGCGGGTTCTCGCCCGGTCGTGTTCGACCGTGAGCACCCGTGGTGGAGGTGGGGGGATTCGAACCCCCGTCCGCCAGCGCAGAACCAGGGATTCTCCGGGCGCAGCCTGCTACGGCATTTCTCAGCCCTGGCGATCCCACAGGCGGGTCACCAAGCCGGGCTCAGTCACGGTTGGTGTTCCCGCAGGCCCCGTGACCGGTCCCTTGGGCAGTGGCCTTCTAGTCGACGCCAGTGACCGGGCCGAAGGCACTCCCGGACTGACGGACCTACACTCGCTTAGGCAGCGAGGGTGAGGTCGTTGCGCGTTGTATTGGCAACTATTGGTTTGCGACGAGGATTAACGAGATCACATCGCGTACTCGGCCCGCTTCCCCTGGCAAGACGACCGACGTCGAAACCAGTCACCCCCGTGTGGGGAGAAGAGCTGGCTGAAGAAGATCTGCATCTTCCAGGTGTTGCGATTATTCAGTTGTCAACCGTGGAGGCCGTTCCCGGCCCCACGAAGCTGTACAACTCTACAGCCTGCCCCCGTGTTCCCGCCTCCCCATTTACCGCCCGCCCGCCGCCCGCCCGCCGACCGCAGGTCGTCAGCGGTTGGCGCGCAGCGACATGGCCCGGTCGGACTCGCGCTTGTCCTGGCGCTCGCGCAGGGTCTGCCGCTTGTCCCAGTTCTTCTTGCCGCGGGCCAGGGCGATCTCCACCTTGGCCTTGCCGTCCTTGAAGTACAGCTGGAGCGGCACCAGCGTGTATCCACCCTCCCGCGAGCTGCCCGCCAGCTTGTCGATCTCGTAGCGGTGCATCAGCAGCTTGCGGCGCCGGCGCGGGGCGTGGTTGTTCCACGTGCCCTGGAGGTACTCCGGGATGTGCACGTTGTGCAGCCACGCCTCACCGGCGTCGATCTGGGCGAAGCCGTCGACGAGCGAGGCGCGACCCTGACGCAGGGCCTTCACCTCGGTACCGGTGAGCACGAGGCCCGCCTCGTACGTGTCGTCGATGTGATAGTCGTGCCGCGCCTTACGGTTGGACGCAACCACCTTGCGACCGGTCTCTCTGGGCACGTCACCACACCTCTCTACCGCGAATGCCGAGGATCAAGTCTATGAGGTGCGGCGAGCGGTGCCCACTTGATTAAGCCCGGTTACGCGGTAGGCGCAGCCGGTCCTCACAGCCAGCCCATCGGATCCGTGGTGGAGCCGTTGACGTAGACCTCGAAATGCAGGTGGCAGCCGGTCGACAGACCCGTGGTGCCGGAGTACGCGATCACCTGGCCCCGGCTGACGTGCCCGGAGGAGACGACGATCCGGCTCAGGTGGTTGTACGACGTGGCCACGCCCGATCCGCGCAGCCGGCCGTGGTCCACCACGATCTGGTTGCCGTAGCCGCCCGACCAGCCCGCCCGCACGATCGAGCCGGAGGCCGCGGCCCGCACCGGGGTGCCGCAGGCCGCCCCGAAGTCGGTACCCGCGTGCAACCGCCGGTAGTTCAGGATCGGGTGGTAGCGCCAGCCGTAGCCCGAGGTGACAGGCGCGCTGACCGGGAAGGACAGGCCCGAGCCGCCGTCGGCCACCACCCCGCCGCCGGACCCGGAGCCGGAACTGGCCCGCGCCCGCTCCCGCAGGATCTCGGCCAGCCGGTCCTGCTCGGCCTCCAGGTCGTCGACCCGCTTCTGCTCGGCCGCCTTTCGCGCCGAGATCGCCTCGACCGCGCGCTCGCGCTCGCCGACGAGCCGGCCGATCTCGTCCGCTGCCTGCCGGGCCTGGCTCGTGGCCTGCTCGCGCTGCGCGACGACCTGCTCGGACTGCTGCTTGAGCGCGGCCACCCGGCGCCGTCCGGCCTCGAGCTTGGCCTCGTCGGCGCGGGTCTCGGCCTGCTCGACGGAGAGCCGGTCGATCACGCCGCTCTGCGCGCGCAGGGCGTTGTCGGCCACGCTCACCCGGTCGGCGAACTGCTCGGGACTCTGCGCACCCAGCGCGATCGAGAGCCCGGCCATGCCGGAACTCACGTAGGCCTGGCGGGCGATGCCGGCCAGCCGGTCCCGGGTCTCCTGCTCCTGCGTGGCCCTGGCCTCCAGCTCACGCTGGGACTTACCGACCGCTGCCTCGGCCAGCACCAGCTGGTCGGCGAGTTCCTCGTCCCGCCGGCCGGCCCGGGCCAGAGCCTCCTCGGCGGCATCGCGGCGGTCGTTCGCCTCGCTCAGGCGGGACTCCGCGGTCTTCAGCCGCACCGCGGCGTCGACCAGCTCGTCGGAGGTGCCCTCGAGATCCTCGCGCAGTTCCTTCAGCTGGTCGGAGAGCTTGTCCTGCCGGTCCTTCACGTCGTCCGCCACGGCGGCCGGGGCGGTCTGCGCCACGTTCGTGACGCAGACCGCGAGAGCCGAGGCCGCCACCGCGACGGCGGCCAGAACCCGTGCGGGACGGCGTGTTCCGCGCGCCCTCGTCGTCCTGAAGTGTGTGCTCTTCCGCGTCATCCGCGTGCCTCCTGTCGCCCCTGACCCTCGTAGACGGCCGGCAACATCGGTCACACACGGTACAGGAGTGACTACACTTTGAGGTATCGCTGGAGGGCAAGGAAGGCCGACACGCCAGCGATGCCGAGACCGATCACGAAGAGCCACGGCACGACGCTCAGCGCGTCAGCCACCCCCACGTAGTTCGTGAAGGTCAGCTGCTGCGCGAGGCGTCCCTGGATCTGGAACTTGGTCACCGCGACCAGGGCGACCGAGGCCAGGAGGGCGCCGACTGCGGCGGCGATCATGCTCTCCAGGATGAACGGCAGCTGGATGAAGAAGTTGGACGCACCGACCAGCCGCATGATGCCGGTCTCCCGGCGACGGGTGAAGGCCGTCAGCCGGATCGTGGTCGCGACCAGCAGCACCGAACACAGCAGCGTCACGATGGCGAGCATCCAGGAGCCCAGCTTCAGCTGGTTCAGCAGCGCGAACAGCCGGTCCAGCACCTTGTTCTGGCTCTCCACCGACTCCACGCCCGCGCGCTCGGCGAAGGCGTCGGCCACCACCTGGTACTGCTCCGGGTTCTTCAGATCGATGCGGTAGGACTCGGGCATCTGGTCGACCGTCACGTTCTCGGCCAGAGCACTGTCCTTGTACTGCTCCTTGAAGTGGTCGTAGGCCTGCTGCCGGGTCTCGAAGTAGACCGAGTCGATGTAGGCGGCCAGCGCCGGCGCCTTCAGGTCGGCCTGGATCTGCTCCTTCTGCGCCTCGGTGACGGCACCGTCGGCGCAGGTGGCGGCGGTGGAGACCTTGTCACACAGGAAGATCGAGACCTGGACGCGGTCGTACCAGTAGTCCTTCATGGTGTCGACCTGGCGCTGGGCCAGGAACCCGAGGCCTACCAGGAACAGCGACACCACGGTGACCAGGACGACCGAGATGGCCATCGCGATGTTGCGGCGAAGGCCGATGATGATCTCATCGAGAATGAACTGAAAACGCATGTCTTCGTCAGTTGCTTTCTACCAGGGCCGTCAGCGGGAGTAGCCGTAAACGCCGGCGGTCTCGTCGCGCAGCATGTTGCCGTTCTCCAGCTCGATCACGCGCTTGCGCATCTGGTTGACGATCTCGTGGTCGTGGGTGGCCATGACGATCGTCGTACCGGTCTTGTTGATCCGGTCGAGCAACCGCATGATGCCCACGCTCGTGTTCGGGTCGAGGTTTCCGGTGGGCTCGTCGGCCAGCAGGATCGCCGGCCGGTTCACGAAGGCCCGGGCGATCGCCACACGCTGTTGCTCACCACCGGACAGCTCGTGCGGGAACCGCTGTTCCTTGCCCGCCAGACCGACCAGCTCGAGCACCTCGGGGACGGTGTGCGCGATGGCGTGCCGGGGCTTACCGATGACCTGCAACGCGAACGCGACGTTCTCGAAAACCGTCTTGTTCGGCAGCAGGCGGAAGTCCTGGAACACCGCGCCGATGGTGCGGCGCAGATGGGGAACCTTCCAGCTGGACAGTTTCGCCACGTCCTTGCCGGAGACCCGGACCACACCCTTGGTGGCCTTCTCCTCACGCAAAGCCAGGCGCAGGAAGGTGGACTTGCCCGACCCGGAAGCCCCCACGAGGAAGACGAATTCACCCTTGCCCACCTCGATGGAGACCGAGTTCAGGGCAGGGTGTTTGGAACCGGGGTAGACCTTGGTGACGTCATCGAATCGGATCACGGCTCAGACCTCGGCCGCCGTCGGGGACTGGGAAGTTGCACGCGGCCGGGACTGAGTTTAGGGGGCAGTGAGAGTACCGAGGTGAACGTTGCAGGCAGCGGTGCGTTGCCGGGGTGAAGCTGTGCAGCTCCTGTGCCTTTTCCGCGGGGCAAACAACAATGGACGACGGGGAGCACGCACGCGCTCCCCGTCGTCCATCGCTGGGAACTAGGCCGACTGCTCCTGCGACTTGCGCCAGCGGATGCCGGACTCGAGGAACTCGTCGATCGCGCCGTCGAACACGGCCGACGGGTTGCCGGACTCCTGCTCGGTGCGCAGATCCTTCACCATCTGGTACGGGTGCAGCACGTAGGAACGCATCTGGTTGCCCCAGCTGGAGCCGCCGTCACCCTTCAGCCCGTCCAGCTCGGCCTGTCGGTCCTGGCGGGCCTTCTCCAGCAGCTTGGCCTGGAGCACGCGCATCGCCGAGGCCTTGTTCTGAAGCTGCGACTTCTCGTTCTGGCAGGTCACGACGATGCCGGTGGGGATGTGCGTGAGCCGGACCGCGGAGTCGGTGGTGTTGACGGACTGACCACCCGGACCCGAGGACCGGTAGACGTCGACGCGGATGTCGTTCTCCGGGACGTCGATGTGGTCGGTCTCGGCCACGACCGGCAGCACCTCGACGCCGGCGAACGACGTCTGCCGCCGCCCCTGGTTGTCGAACGGGCTGATCCGCACCAGCCGGTGGGTGCCCTGCTCGACCGAGAGCGTGCCGTAGGCGTAGGGAGCGTCCACGCGGAAGGTGGCGGACTTCAGCCCCGCCTCCTCGGCGTAGGAGGTGTCGTAGACCTCGGTCTTGTACTGGTGCCGCTCGGCCCAGCGCAGGTACATCCGCAGAAGCATCTCGGCGAAGTCGGCGGCGTCCACACCGCCGGCCTCGGACCGGATCGTGACCACGGCCTCGCGGGAGTCGTACTCGCCGGAGAGCAGGGTGCGAACCTCCAGCTCGCCCAGCGCCTTCTGCACCGAGCGCAGTTCGTCCTCGGCCTCGGCCATGGTGTCCGCGTCGTCGGCCTCCTCGGCCAGCTCGACCAGCGTCTCCAGGTCGTCGACCCGCGAGCCCATCTTCTCCAGACGGTCGAGCTGAGCCTGACCGTGGGAGAGCTGCGACGTGACGACCTGGGCCTTCTCCGGGTCGTCCCACAGGTCGGGGGCCGCGGCCTGTTCGGAGAGATCGGCGATGTCGGAGCGCAGCTGATCCAGATCGCTCACCTTGAGGATGGAGTCCAGGGTGGTGCGCAGTGCGCGGATCTCACTGGGGAAGTCGATGGCCACGTTGATCGAGGTTACGCGGTGTCCGGCCGAAACACAGATTCGGCATGTCGATCCGCGCCTGCCGGTGGCGACGACGCTGCACTGTTGTTGCAGGCGTCACACTTTTAACCCTTTGGGTTACGAATGCCCGTTTTACAGTGATTGAGGACGACGAACCAGCTCACCCCGAAGAACCAGGGTTTCGAGCGGCGCGGCGTCTGCGGCGGGCTCCCGGCCGCGCGTCCTGGTTCAACGCCGGACGCGCGGCTGGGCTCCAACTCCCACAGGGGCTCCCATTCCCCGATCCCCGGCTCGCTCTCACACGTTCCGGTTCACGCGCACAACTCTGCCCCGGGTGCGGCGGGTGCGCATCTTGAGATGCGCGACGGACCGGGCTCACTTCCGCCGCGGCTCCCACTTGACGGAAAGCCACACGCCGGAAGCGGTTCCACCGCCCACAGGAGGGCGGCCGGTTCGATCCGTCTTATTCGATCCGCCTTAAAGGCCCAGCGAATCCAGATCGTCGGGCGCGGCGCCACGACACAGATCGGCGAAGGTGACCTGCAAGGCACGGCAGATCAGCGGGATCTCCTGCACATGAATGCGCCGGTTGCCCTTCTCGGCATCATGAGCCTGGCTCAGAGACCAGCCCACCAGCTTGCCGAACTCCTCCTGGGTCAACCCCAGTCGCGACCGCTCCCCGCGGATGTTCCGCGCCACGATCCGCCCCAGGTCCACCATTCGCCCGACCGTAGGCGGCAGCGCAGCTCAGGGAGTAGCAGAAAGCGGCGTGACTACGGATTTTCCCGAACGATATGGTAAATTGCCGATCTGTTCGCGGTAATCCAGATACAGCGAACATCCCAGGATCGCCGGCCACCCGTTCTGGCGATCATGTCCCGGCCCGCCAGTCACCCCGTTCTGGCGGGCCGGGACCCTCACCCCACGGGAATGCCTGCCACACCGTCCACCCCCTTCCCTTCATGCCCCACCTCGTGACCTACTCCCGTCACACAAGTCGGCACGCCCCACCCTCACCGGGCACCCTCACCCCACCGCACACCTTCCCTTCCCCGCGCGCCCTCGCCCCGCCGCACGCTCGCCTCATCACACCCTCACCCCGCCGCGCACTTTCCCCGACGCACGCGGTTCCACATCCTCCGCCCCCTGCCCCGCCCTCTGCCCTTCGCCCTCTGCCTCCGCTTCTGCCTTTGCCTCCGCCTCCGCTTCTGCCTCCGCTTCTGCCTCTGCCTCCGCCTCCGCTTCTGCCTCTGCCTCCGCCTCCGCTTCTGCCTCCGCTTCTGCCTCCGCTTCTGCCTCCGCTTCTGCCTCCGCTTCTGCCTCCGCTTCTGCCTCCGCTTCTGCCTCCGCCTCTGCCCATCCTCTGGATCGCCGCCCATCCGACCCCAATGAGCGACCGTCGTTCCGCCTGTCAGCGCGCTCCTATCTCCTCCAAGAAACGGCAATATCTCCGCCTCACCTCGTAGCAGCCACCTCGCCCCACTCCGCTACTCCCGCTCAAGGCGGCCACGAGGACTGGCTCCGGGAAAGAGAGCTCAGGGTCCGGCCTCTCGTGCCGTCGCCCGGCTGGTCGCGTGCAGCGGCACCCCACCTGACCAACGTCGCACCACCAGCCCCACGAGCGGAATCTGGGCACGTCCGGTCAGCGTCACCTCGGCTGTGGTTCCTTGGAGGGCTCCGGTCGGGCCGGCCAGATCCACCTCCAGATTTCTCACGGCATCCGGATTCCGCTGGAGATAGTCACGGGCAGCAGCCCTCACCGACTCGTCCGACAGCAGAACCGGAAGTTCTCCCGCCCCTGTCTCGTAGAAGGCGTTCTCGTCCAATGCGTCGGCAGCATCCAGCGCGACAGCATCAGCCAGGGCATGCAACTCCTGGCGACGGAGGTGCAGCGCGGTGATGTCCACGGTGATCAGCACGAGCAACAGGGCCAGAGCCACGAATCCCGCCGTCAACGGCACGATCTGCCCTGAGTCATTCAGCGGCGCCCGTCTCATGTCCGGAGGCATCATGAGCCGAAGTCCCTGAACCGATCGACGGTCTCGACCTGATCAGCCCTGACAACGACATGGGCCCGCACCGCCTCCGCGAACCCGGTCGGCAGCCACGGAAAGCGCGCCTCGATCTGCACCTCGACCATCACCTGCCCTCCTGATGTCAGACACGGCGATCTGTTACAGGAAATGTCGAGCTTTCCCTCATCCGTGCGAAACCCGTGATCCTGCAATGCCAGTTCGGTCACCCTGGCAGCACGCTCACGCGCAGCTTCATCATCGTCAGCGGTGACGAAGGCGCGGGTAGCCTCACGGACCGCTCCCCCGGCGGCGAACGAGGCAGCTTGCACCCGGCCGAGCACCAACACGAGGTACGCCACCGGCAGGAGCAGAAGCATCCCCAATGCCACGAATTCGATGACTGCCGAACCTCGTTCGAGGGTCTCGTGCCGACCACGTCGCTTCATGACGACTCAGCGAAAGCATGACCGGCAACGCTCGCACCACGACCGGCACCGATCAGCCCGAGAATCGGTAACGGCGCTACCACACGTACCTCGATCACCGTGGCACCGCCCAGATCCATCTCGTTGGCCGTCACCTGCTGCGCGTAGACCTCTGACAGCTCCTCCCGGATGAGCGATCTGGTTCTGTCGGCGCCCGCCTGCGGATCCTGATCGGAGAGCGCGCCGTACCTGGCGCCCTGCACGGCACAATCGACCAGCACGTTACGCACATGCACGATCAGAGCCAATTGCAGAAGCGACAGGAACACGAACACCAGCAAGCTCCCTACCAGCACAAAATCGACTACAGCAGAGCCAGTTTCGCGATCGTGTGTTGGCAGCATGCCTCAGGGCCCGCCAACAACGTTGTCGACAGCGTCGTTGAAAACCTGCACGAGGCGGGGACCGGCGGCTGCCCACAAGGTGACGACCAGGCCGGCGGACATCAAGGTGACCAACACCCAACCGGGAACATCACCCCGGTCATCCCCCTGGTCCAGCCTCTGCCGAAGGGCGTGAATCCTGGTGACCGCCGCAGCCGTGCCACGGTGCCGGAGCCGCTGCGACCATCCTGCCGCCCGAGTCATGATGAGCATGAAGTTATCCCCGTTTCGTAATCTGTCGTGGTGGGTCAGACAGTGATTTCCAGGACGGCGAGGCCTGGAAAGAGCGCGAACAGCACGGTGACCGGAAGAATCAGGAAGACCACCGGCACCATGGCCGCGATCTCGCGTCGTCCACCGGATTCCATCAGCCGGCGTTTCGTGAGTTCACGAACGTCTTGCGCCTGGGCCCGAAGCACATCAGCGAGTGGCGTGCCGCGCTCGATCGCGATCACGATGCCGTCGACGAAACGGGCGAGACTCGGGATCGACGTGCGCGCGGCAAGTTGGTTGAGCGCGTCGGTGAGCGAGCTACCCGTGCGGGCGTCGGCCAGAGTGCGGGCGATCTCGGCCGCCAGCTCACCACGGCTGGTGCGGGCCACCCGATCCAGGGCACCGAGCGGCCCTTCTCCCGCCCCGACCGCGAGCGCGAGAATCTCGGCCACGGCGGGGAACTCCGTCAGGATTCGCTCTTCCCGGCGCCGGACCTGCCAGGTCAGGAGCTGATCGCGGCCCAGCACCCCGAGCAGCGCACCGATCAGCACCATTCCCACGAGTGACACCAGGCTGAGACCGTTCCGAGCCGCGATCAGAGCGGCCACAGCAGCACCGAGCCCTGCCCCGGCCACCCCCGCAATCACCTGTTGTGCTCGGAACTGCTCCAGCGAGAACCCGGAACCCAGCTGCGCGATGCGTCTTTCGGCCGAGGCAGTGCCACCACTCACGCGGCCGGCCCAGCCCGATGCCGTGGTCAGCAAGAACTGTGCCAGCTCATGCGGCACGGACCCGGGCATATCCGAGATGGCCTGCGCATCCGTTCCCGGCAGCCGGGCGCCCCGGAGATATGGCGTCAGACGCTGCTCCAGCGAAGGATCTCGATGCCATGGCACACCGAGCAGAATCAGCCAGACCCCGATTCCGGCCAGGCAACCGACGAGAGCACCGACGGCTGACATCAGCGAAGCACCCGCCGTTCTTCGGGGAGCCGCCCGATCACGGTCATCAGGCGGTAGGCGAGCACGCACAGAGCCGCCCCGACGGCCAGGACCACGCTTCCGGTGGCGCTCTCGTAGGCCTGGACCGACTCGGGTTTCGTGGCCAGCAGGGCCAGGACCAGCCACGGCGCCGAGACCGCCAGCCGCGCCGCCGAAACGGTCCAGCTCTGCCTGGCCTCCAGCTCAGAACGCACCCGGGCGTCATCACGCAGGAACATGGAGAGGCTGCGCAGCAACTTGCCCAGGTCCGACCCACCGACCTCACGGGTGATGCGCAATGCCTCACAGAGCCGGTCTCCGGTCGGATCGGCCAGCCTGCTCTTGAGCGTCTCGAGCGAGTCGCTGAAGCTACCCGTCAGCCGATAATCCCGGGCGAACGCCTGGAACGGCGGGCGCAGCGCCTCCGGCCCACGCTCGCCGAGTGCTCCCAGAGCGTCGGGCAGCGAGAGACCGGCCCGGACTCCGGAGGCGAGGTTGTCCACGGCATCGGGCCAGAACTCGCGAAGGCGTTCCCGTCGGCGCCGGGCCCGGGAGCGGACGAGAGCGTACGGCAGCCATCCGGCGATGACACCGAAACAGACTGCCAGAGAACGAACCCCGGTCAGGGCGAGAAGAAGCAGGCAGGCCCCGGCCATGGCCCCGGAACACAGGGTCAGGAAGGCCACCGGCGAGACGGACTGCAACCCGGCTTCCCTGAGGACGCCGCCGAGCCGCGCGAACGGCTTGCTGCCTGTGCCCTCCGACCTCAGTGGTTCCGCATGCCAGCAGGACCACCAGACGAGGAACATGCCGACTCCTGCTGTCAGCCCGAGCAGCGCTCCCACACCATCACCTCCAGCTACCACGGAGCAGCGTCGCCACATCGACACCGGCGCGTTCGTAGCGGTCGGGATGCGGCGGGAACCCCTCGGCCCGCACCAGGCGATCGTCGCGCCGGGTGAAGATGTCGGTGGTCTCGACCACGTCACCCTCGACCCGGCCCGGCACGCCGACGATCTCAGTCACGCGGCGACGGCCGTCACCGTCGAGTCGCATGTGGACGACCAGGTCGATCGAGCTGGCGACAGTCGGGACGATGAAGCGGGCGCTGACGTTCTCACCGGCCAGCAGCGGAAGGGTGCACATCTTGACCACGGCTTCGCGCGCCGAGTTCGCATGAAGGGTGGCCATGCCGGGAAGCCCGCTGTTCAGGGCCAGAAGTAAATCCAGGCTCTCAGCCTGTCTGACCTCGCCGACCACGATCCGGTTGGGCCGCATCCGCAATGCTTCTTTCACCAGCCGGCGCAGCGGAATCTCACCCGTTCCCTCCAGACTGGCCTGACGGCACTGCATCGCCACCGAATCGCGCAGTGGAGCACGCAACTCGAACACCTCTTCGCAGGTGATGACCCGCTCGCGAGCCGGCACCGCTCCCAGCAGACAGTTGAGCATGGTCGTCTTGCCCGCCTGCGTGCCACCGGCCACCAGAATGTTCAGGCCGGCCACGACCGATGCGCTGAGGAACTCAGCCGCCTGCGGGGTCAGCGTGCCCAGGGTGACGAGGTCGTCGAGGCGCGTGGAAACTACTGTGAATTTGCGGATGTTCACGGCGTAGGAGTGCCGGGTGATGTCCGGGATGACGACGTGCAGACGTGATCCGTCCGGGAGCATCGCGTCGACGAAAGGGCTGGCCAGGTCAACTCGGCGGCCGGAGAACTTCAGCATGCGCTCGACCAGGTCGCGTACTTCGGAGGCGCTCAGGATGGTCGTGGTCAGCTCGCTGACGCCTGAGCGTGCCACGAACAGCCGTCCCGGATCATTGATCCACAGTTCCTCGACCGACGGATCGTCGAGATAGGCTTGCAGAGCGCCGAATCCGGCCACTTCATCGATGACGCTCTTGACCGCCCGCCCGGTATCGGCGAGCGGTGGCAACGCCCGGATCAGCGAGCGCTCGTCGTACGCCGCCACCGCGGACTCGACCAGACGTCGCAACCCCGTCGAATCTCGCCCCGGGTCAATACCTTCCCGCCGGATGCGCTCACGAACCTCGTCCGACACGATCGAGACGGCATCCATCGCTCCCCCTCCCGACCCTCATCAGGTCGGCATCCCCGTCGCGGTCAGCCCGCGTGATCCCCTGCCGGACAGCATACGAAATCCGGACAGACCCCGCTCCAGTTATCCACAGGCTTAACGTAAATCGCCCATTTCATCTGCCCCACGAGAGTTTTCCACAGCCGGTTGCGGAGGTCAGCGAATCGGCGCACCATCGTCCTCATGCGACAGCAGCCCATTCTCGTGGCTGCCGAGATCGGAGTGCCACCAGTGGATGTCGTGATGAGAACTTATTCCAGAAACTCGTCGAGCCCCGTCGGAACCTGGCCCACCAGGATTCCGAAGGAACCCGGCGATCATCCGATCACGTTGTACAGCAATAGGATTCATGATGTGAGACGAATTCTCCTGTCTCCAGACCACTCTCGGCTGTCAACCCACCCCAGGCATCAGCCCAGCTACTCGCCCTGCGCGACGGCCACCAGGACTGCGTGGGATCTGCGGTGCCCTGCCAGGACCGGGGCGAATGCCCTGTGCATCAGCAGGAAGGCGCGAACAAGGTGCACCGTGACTCAACCAGCCCGGCCTCCGGGGTCGAGGCTGCCCGGCGCGGCCTGCGACGCCTCTTCGTGGAACCACCACAGTGGCCGAACCCCCGAACAACATCACTCATGGACGCCGGGGGCTTCGTCGTCCATGAACCGAAGGACACCACCCGGCAAGCACCACCAGAAGGGAAGACCGAGGCACACGGTGCCTCGGAATCACGCAGCTGACGCGGGCGCAGCCTGATGAGAAAATCAGGCCATGCCCCTCGACGGACAGAACGCCGCCGTATGGCCGTCTCCCGGAGACCATCGCAAGAGCGACGCCCCGGCATCCCGGGCCGTCGCCTGGCGAATTCGGCCAGTTGCCCCCTCCGACATCGATGCCGTGCACGGCATCCTTCAAGAAAGTGCCGCCTTCCACCGACAGCAGGACCCGATCGAGGCCACACCTCAGGCACTCCGCGCCGCCCTCTTCAGCTCCCATCCCCGTGTCTACTGTCATGTGGCGGAGGCTGACGGGCCATCAGGTGCGGAGATCATCGGAACCGCTTTCTGGTTCGTCACCTTCTCCAGCTGGCGTGGACGTCATGGACTCTGGCTGGAAGACCTGTTCGTCCGCCCGCGGTACCGGGGGCTCGGAGCAGGACGGGCCCTGATCTCAGAACTCGCGACCCTGTGCGTCGAACGCGGATATACCCGCCTCGAATGGTCAGTCATGGACTGGAACGAGCCCGGCCGGAATTTCTACGAAGGCCTTGGTGCAGCTCCGCACAGCGACATGTCCACCTGGGCGCTGACCAATCCATCACTCTTGGAGCTCGCCAAGAAACCAGTGTGACGATAAGCAATCGCCGTCCAGCAAATGGTGACGCAGCGCGACCCGTTCAAAAATTGGCGCCAACTAGTGCGACAGTTACATCCGCACGCACAACTCAGTGTGTCCTATCCTTGCCTCATGGTGACATTGGCTTCGTTCGGTGACGAACGAAGCGCGCACCGCTACGGCACGACACGTTCCCGGGGGCGAGGAAGGGTGTGGGCACGATTTCGCTCGGCAGCCGTTCCGAGACCATCCGGAGCACCGACACCGTCGATCTGCGGGTTCCAGCCGATCCGGCCTATCTCGCCATGGTCCGCACGGCGACCGCCGGCCTGGCGACCCGCCTTGATCTCACCCTGGACGACATCGAAGACCTGCGCATCGCGGTCGATGAGGCCTGTTCTCTGCTGTTGCAGGGTCGCGCCCATCCCGGGCGCACGCTCGACACCGGTTTCGAGGTGGGCCCACCGGGCAGCGGCCTCCTTTCCATCCTCATCACCGGTCCCCTCGGCCAGTTGCCCGACGGGCAGGGCTACGCCTGGTCCGTGCTGCGGGCACTCGCCGGAGAGGTCGTCACCGGCGTCGGCGACAACGGTGCATGGATCAAGCTGACGTACGTCGGACGGGGAGACCAGTGATCCAGCAGCAGGAGACGACGCTCAGCGTGCTGCAACGCGCACCTCGGCGAGACGGCTCGCCCGACGTCCCCACCGACGGCGAGCCGATCAACGGCGACTCCGTCGACGCGTCGCCGGAGTCCGGTTCAGCGGCTGAGGTCACTCCCGGCAGGGCCTTGCACCGATTCGACACGACCGCTCCGGCAGGCACTCCTCATACGGTGGCTGCCCGGCTCCGTGAGCGCGCCGAGGAGACGATCGACGAGGCCCCTGCGGATGCACCGGCACGCCGCCGCGGACGGCACGTGCGCGAAGGCAGCGAGGACGCCTCACCACGACACGATCCCGACCTGCTCCGGCTCGCCGCGCTCCCACAGAGCGACCCGCAGTACCAGCAGCTGCGCCGCACCGTCATCGAGGCACACCTCCCCCTCGTCCACCACCTCGCCCAACGCTTCAAAGGCCGCGGCGAACCCTACGACGACCTCGTCCAGGTCGGCACCATCGGCCTCCTGCACGCCGTCGACCGCTACGACCCCCAACGCGGAGCCTTCGCCGCCTTCGCCGTCCCCACCATCGTCGGCGAAATCCGCCGCCACTTCCGCGACCGCGGCTGGGCCATGCGCATCCCCCGCCGCATCCAAGACCTCGGCCGCCGCGTCTCCGAAGCCCGCGAAAGCCTCACCCACACCCTCGACCGCTCCCCCACCGTGCAGGAGATCGCCCAGTACCTCGACGTCGACGCCGATCTGGTGATCGAGGCGCTGGACACGGCGAGCGCCTACATCACCGTGCCGCTTCCCACCACGGCCGAGGAATCCGACCGGATGGGCAAGGCCTTCGAAGACGCCGGCCTGGAACTGGTCGAGCAACGGGAGACCCTCCGGCCGCTCCTGGCCCGGCTGCCCGAGAGGGAGCAGCGCATCCTGGAGCTCCGGTTCGGGAAAGGGCTCTCGCAGTCCCAGATCGCCGCCGAGGTCGGGGTGTCCCAGATGCACGTGTCCCGGCTCCTGACCAAGAGCCTGAACATCCTGCGCAGCGGCCTCACCCAGGAACTGTAGAAACAAGCCCCTGGGCGGCGCCTCCCCCGGCCTCAGGCGGGGTTGGTCTCCTCCTGCGCGATCACGTGCTTGCCGGCCACCAGGAAGCCCACGACGACGGCGATCGCGAGGATCGGGACACCGAAGTACCAGTAGCTGCTCGCGGACACCGGCATGCCCACGCCTGCCTGGAGCAGCTGCCAGGTGACGACGGGCCCGCGTGTCCAGCGGGCCCCCTGGTGCAGCCCTCTCACGGCGGCCGCCAGCGACAGCCCGATGACGGCCGCGACGAGCGCCAGGCCGATGGCGTTCCCCGGCCGCTCCGCCCCCAGGCCCTCGATCACCAGAGCCACCGCGCCGGCCAGCAGGGCCAGCGCCTCCACGGCCACCAGGACACAGACCAGGAGCCGTAACCCCTCCCGTTCCGGTGGGGCCTGCCGTCCCTCGCGTCCGACAGGCGCTGGGCTTTCCTGGCTCGCCATCACACATCCTCTCCTTCATCGTCCATTCGACCGATAGCGATTAAACTCGGTACGGTTAAACCGAACGAGCCACGGTTCCGCGAGCGTGAGCTGCCTTACGCAGCAACGAATGTCACAGCCGCATCAGCTCAGACTTAAGGCTACGAAAGCCATTCTTCCGACGCTGCACCCGCTCGGCCCTATTGGGGTCTTTTGGGCACTTCGGCCTGCGAACTCGACGCACGTGCGTCAATATATGGAGCAGAGAAGGCAACGGATCACTCTGCGTGGAACACCCGGAAGAATCCTGATACCACCCTTCCGGCTCTTTCACGGCACGCACTCAGGAATGTACGCGCCGTCGGAAGTTGTTCACGTAACGCGTTCTTTGCCCCACACCGAGGGTCACAGAACGGACACGGTCGATCGCAGCCACCGCTCGACCGGCCAGATTCCATCACGAGCAATGACCAGCAACGTATATACGCAACGTGTTCAACCGACTACAGTCCTGCATCGTGACCGAGGGCAACGAAACATCGCTCAGATCACTCGGGGAAAACCCTTGTGAAAGCGGGCACAAGCGTGTGAGGCTGGATGTCGAATCCGGCGAGGGCAAGCAAAACGCAATCGCCGTTGATCGGGACAACCCGGTCACCCCCGGCCACATCCCGTAAACGGGAGCAGGCCACACATCCAAGAGGACAGCGTCTGCCGCTGCGCCTCAAACCGTATACGACCGCCCACCCGGGCGTGAGGAGTGGACGATCCCATGGACTGGCGCCATGAGGCAGCTTGCCTCGAGGAGGACCCGGAGCTGTTCTTCCCGATCGGGAACACCGGCCCTGCGATCCTTCAGATCGAGGAAGCGAAAGCTGTTTGCCGTCGATGCGAGGTCGTCGAGACCTGCCTTCGCTGGGCCATCGACTCCGGCCAGGACGCCGGCGTCTGGGGTGGCCTCTCGGAGGACGAGCGCCGTGCGCTGAAGCGCCGTAACGCTCGGGCCCGTCGCGCCAGCTGACTTTTCGTCAGCGCACCGTAGACCAGGCCGGCGCGGGTACTGCGGTCACTCAAGCACGTTCGGTCGATCCGCCGACACGATCGGCGATCGGCAACCGACACGTCAGCAGTCGAAAGACCGTGGTACCCGCCGCCGCTTCTCGACGGCACCGCGAATCACCAGCACGAATCGCATCTGCCGGATCAAGCCATACAGCTTGCAGCAGAAGCACTTAGGTAAGGCAAAGCAGAGCAACAACCCGCAACATCTCGATCACGGTTTGAAAGTTCCCGCCTGATCTGGGAACTGGAACCGGAATCGAAGTACGAGTACCGGCGACAACGGCGCAAACTGAACGTCACCGTTCAATAACGGGTTTCCCATTATTTGGGAACAAGATTCGGATCCCGTTCTGTACCCCCGGCCCGCCGGTCACTGCGTGTCCCGGAGCATCACCACATGGATGCCCGGGACATCGTGTGTTTGGGGCTGTTTCAGGGCTCCGGCATCTCCTCGGGCGAGACACTGGCCATCGCCTTGCGCAGCACCACCTCGACCACCACGTCGGTGCCGCCTTCGGGGCCCTTCTCCCAGGTGATGCGCCCCCGCATCTCACCGCTGACGAGCGCCTGCACGATCTGGGTACCGAGGCCCGACTGTCCTGCCCGGAACTCCTCGGGAAGCCCGCTGCCGTCGTCCCGGATCGTCGTGCGCAGTTCCGCGCCGTTGCGCTCGGCAATCAGCGTGACCGTCCCACCACGGTCCCGGAAACCGTGCTCGACCGCATTGGTGACCAATTCGGTGAGAACCAGCGCGAGAGGAGTGGCATTCTCGGCCCGGAGTTCGCCGAATCGTCCTTCCCGGCGGATCTTCACCGAGGTGGACGGGGCAGCCAGCTCGACGGCGAGGGAGAGGGTTCGCCCGACCACGTCGTCGAAGTCGACCTTCTCACCGAAGCCCTCGGACAGGGTCTCGTGCACCAGAGCGATGGTGGAGACCCGGCGCATCGCCTCCTGCAAGGCTCCCCGGCCCTCGGGCGACTTGATCCGGCGAGCCTGGAGGCGCAGCAGGGCGGCGACCGTCTGGAGGTTGTTCTTGACCCGGTGGTGCACCTCACGGATGGTGGCGTCCTTGGTCAGGAGCTCCTGTTCGCGCCGGCGCAGTTCGGAGATCTCACGCACCAGCAGGAGGGCTCCGGTGCGCTCGCCGGACGTCTTGAGCGGCACGGCGCGCATCGACAACGTGGCGCCGTGGTTCTCGATGTGGCTGCGCCAGGGGGCACGGCCCATCAGCACCAGGGGCAGCGACTCGTCCACCAGACCGGGCTGGTCGAGCAGGGAGGTGACGATCTCGGAGAGGCTCTGATCGACCACCTCGCCGAAGTGACCGAGCCGGTGCAGGGCGGACACGGCGTTCGGGCTGGCGTAGGTGACCTTGCCGTCCTTGTCCATCCGGATCAGGCCGTCACCCACCCGGGGAGCGCCGCGGCGTGGGCCGCTCGGGGCACCGGGCGCCGGGAACTCACCCTCGCAGATCATCCGGGTCAGCTCGTCCGCGCACTGGAGGTACGTGAGTTCCAGCCGGCTCGGGGTGCGTGCGGCGGAGAGGTTGGTGTGCCGGGCAAGGACGGCGATGGCCCGGCCGGCCCGCAGCACCGGCACGGTCTCCTCGCGGACGGTCACGTCCTCCTGGTAGTCGGTGCCCCGTTCGCGACAGATCCGGAGTTGCTCGAACGCGCGGTCCAACAAGGGACGACGACCAGCGTCCACCGCCATGCCGACGACGTCGTCGTAGTAAACGGTGACGCCGGTACTGGGGCGGCAGTGCGCCACCGCGATCCAGCCGCCGTCGCCCTTGCGCGGAACCCAGAGCACGAGGTCAGCGAAGGACAGGTCGGACAGCAGCTGCCAGTCGCCGGTGAGCAGTTGCAGCCACTCGAGGTCGGCCTGGCCGAGCTCGGTGTGCTTGGCGACCAGGTCTTTCATCGTGGGCATGCGGCCCACTCTAACTATCGGTAGCGCCCGGACCCCGGCGGTGGCGGGTGCGGATTGCAAGTCGCACCGTCGCCGACCTCACATCCACGGGGTTCCGGGCGTTTACCTGTTATGAGGGGTTGGAGCGGTTCGTCACACGATGCTTCGCAGCGAGCGCAGCACCACAGAGAGCGCCGCCACGTCCGCCGACGGCAGCCGCACCACTTCCTCCAGCGTCGCGTGGATCCGGTCCACCCGGTCCGCGTTCACCCGCTCGAACTCGGCGATCCGTTCGGCCGGCTTTCCCGGTCCGGTCTTGGTGAGCACCGTGATGGTCAGCGTCTCCAGGGCCGCGTACAGGTCCGCCCGCAGCGCGGCCCGGGCCTGAAGCTTCCACCGGTCGTTCCGGGGCAGGCCGGAGATCCGCCGCAGCAGGGTCTGCCCGCCGTACCGCTCCGACAGGCTCAGGTAGACCCGGGCCACCTCGGCCGGATCGGCGCCGACCTGGGTCGCTATCTGCGCGATGTCCAGCAGCATGTAGCGGGTCAGCAGACCTGCCGCCTGGCGGGCCAGCGGCTCCGGCACACCACGCCTCTTCCATTCCTCGATCTCCGCAGCCAGCACGGCGTGCTGCTGGGGCGCGACAAGTTCGGGGATCTGCGGGGCGAGCTGGGCGATCACCGGGCCGAACCGGCTCACCTCCTGGGCGATGTCGATCGTTCCGGGCACGGCCTGGATGAACCAGCGCACCGCCCGGTCCAGCAACCTGCGGAAGCTCAGGTACAACGAGGACTGGTCGTGTGTGGAGAGCACCCCGTCCAGGGCCTCCACGGCGGTCACGAAGTTCTCGAACCCGAACACCTCCCGGGCCACGATGTAGGCACGGGCGATCTGCTCGGGTTCGGCACCCGTCTCCTCCTGGCAGCGGAAGGCGAAGGTGATCCCACCCCGGTTGACCATGTCGTTGACCAGGCAGGTGGTCACGATCTGCCGCCGCAGCGGGTGAGCCGCGAGGGAGTCGCCGTAGACCTTGCCGATCTGCGGCGGGAAGTAGCCGGTGAGCACCCGGTCGAGCCAGGGATCGTCGGGCAGCGCCGTGTCCACGATGTCGTCGGTCAGAGTGAGCTTGGCATAGGCCACCAGCACGGAGAACTCCGGCGAGGTCAGTCCCAGTTCGGCCGATTTCCGCTCGGCCAGGGTGGCGTCGTCCGGCAGGTATTCCAGGGCGCGGTCCAGCGCACCGCGGGCCTCGAGCCCCTGGATGAAGCGCTGGTGCACGGGCAGCATTCCGCGGGACTGTCGGCGGGCGTTGCCGAGCAGCACGTTCTGCTCGTAGTTGTCCCGCAGCACCAGCCGGGCCACGTCGTCGGTCATCGAGGCCAGCAACTCGGTGCGCTCGCCCACATCGAGACGGCCCGAGGTCACCAGGCCGTCCAGCAGGATCTTGATGTTCACCTCGTGGTCGGAGCAGTCCACACCGGCCGAGTTGTCGATGGCGTCGGTGTTCACACGCACGCCGCACAGCGCCGCCTCGACCCGGCCGAGCTGGGTGAGGCCGAGGTTGCCGCCCTCCCCCACCACGCGGGCCCGCAGACCGCGACCGTCGATCCGGATACCGTCGTTGGCCTTGTCCCCGACGTCTGCGTTGCTCTCGGTGGAAGCCTTGACGTAGGTGCCGATACCGCCGTTCCAGAGCAGGTCCACCGGAGCGGTGAGGATGGCCTTCATCAGCTCGTTCGGCGTCATCGCGGTCTTCGACGCGGGGATGCCGAGGCGCTGGGCGACCTGAGGCGTGATCGGCACCGACTTGGCGTTGCGCGAATACACCCCGCCTCCGGCGCTGATCAGGGCGCTGTCGTAATCGGCCCAGCTCGAGCGGGCCAGCCGGAACATCCGGGAACGCTCGGTGTAGGAGGTCTCGGGGTCCGGATCGGGATCCAGGAAGATGTGGCGGTGGTCGAAGGCGGCCACCAGTTGCAGGGCCTTCGACAGAAGCATGCCATTGCCGAAGACATCGCCGCTCATGTCGCCGACGCCGACCACGGTGGTCTTCATGGTGGCCACGTCGTGCCCGAGCTCGCGGAAGTGCCGGTCCACGCTCTCCCAGGCACCACGGGCGGTGATGCCCATGACCTTGTGGTCGTAACCGACCGAGCCGCCGGAGGCGAAGGCGTCCCCCAGCCAGAACCCGTACCCGGCAGCCACCTCGTTGGCCAGGTCGGAGAAGGCAGCCGTGCCCTTGTCCGCTGCGACCACCAGATAGCTGTCGTCGGCGTCGTGGCGGAACACGTTGGGCGGCGGAACGATTCGCTGGGTGCCGTTCTCCATCACACGGTTGTCGGTCACGTCGAGCAGCGACCCGATGAAGCTCCGGTAGCAGGCGATGCCCTCGGCCAGCCAGGCGTCGCGGTCGGCAGCCGGGTCGGGCAGTTGCTTGGCCACGAAGCCGCCCTTGGCACCGGTCGGCACGATGACCGCGTTCTTCACCATCTGCGCCTTGACCAGCCCCAGGATCTCGGTGCGGAAGTCCTCACGCCGGTCACTCCAGCGCAGGCCACCTCGGGCGACGGCTCCAAAGCGCAAATGAACGCCCTCCACCCAGGGCGAATACACGAATATCTCGTGGGCGGGACGAGGAGCCGGCAGGTCCGGCACCGCTCGCGGGTCGAGCTTGAAGGCCAGAGCTCGCCGAATCCCGGTGGCCGGCTCGGCGTCCTCCTCCATCAGATAGCGGTTGGTCCGGGTCGTGGCCTGCATCAGGGCCAGGAACGAACGCAGGATCCGGTCCTGGTCCAGGCTCGAGACCTCGTCGAGCGCGGCGGAGATCCTGACGACCAGAGCGTCCGAGGCTGCGGATCGTCCTTCCGTCTCCGAGTCGGAAGCCTCCTGGCCGCCGAACAGACGCGGATCGAAGCGGGTTTCGAAGAGCTCGACCAGCATCACCGCGATGCCAGGGTTCGAAACCAGGCAGTTTCCGATGTAGTCCTGCCCGAAGGCGGAGCCGGTCTGCCGCAGGTACCGGGCGTAACCGCGCAGCACCGAAACCTGACGCCAGTCGAGGCCTGCCGTCAGCACAAGCCGCTCGAAGCCGTCGCTCTCCGCGTCGCCCCACCAGGCGGACTCGAACGCTTCGCAGAACAAACGGTGCAGCCGGTCATGCGAGGCCGGAGCGCCGGTTGCCTGCGGCCGGGCACCACGCAGGCCGAAGTCGTAGATGTAGCCCTTGCGGCCGGAGGCCGAGCTGAACACGTACGGCCGTTCGTCCACGACCTCCACCCCGAGATTGGTGAGGTAGGGCAGCACCGCCGACAGAGACAGCGGCTCCTTGCGGTAGAGCACGAACCGGTGTTCCCCGGCCGCCGCCCCCGCGGGCTCGTAGAGCTTCACCCCGAGCGACCCCGCCCGCCCTTCGGCGGTCTCCATGGAGTTCAGTCGGCACAGGTCCTCGACCGCGGTCTCGGGCTCCACGTCCACGCGGTAGCCCTGACCGATCCCCGAACCCCATTCGCGCACGAGCCTGGCCCCGGCCAGCTCGCCGACCTGCTGGGCAGCAGCCTCGGCGAAGTCGTCGTCCCAGTTGCGGGTCAGCTTGACCAGCTGATCCTCGAGCGCGGGCAGGTCGAGGTCGGGAACAGCCGCTCCGGGCTGCACCCTGACCACGAAGTGCAGCCGGGCGAGCACGGATTCGGTGACACGGGCGGTGTAGTCGGCGGTCGTGGCCCCGATCGCTTCCCTCAGCACCCGCTCGATGGCCAGCCGGACCGAGGTGACGTACCGGTCTCGGGGCAGGAACACCAGGCAGGACACGTAACGGCCGTAGTCCTCGACCCGCAGGAACAATCGTGTCCGGCGACGTTCCTGCAACTGCATCACGGTCATCGCGATCCACGACAGCATCTCCGCGTGAATCGCGAAGAGCTCGTCGCGGGGATACGCCTGGAGGATCTCGAGCAGGTCCTTGCCCGAATGGCTGTCCGGCGAGAACCCGCCCGCGGCCAGCACCGCGTCGGCCTTGCGCCGGATCACCGGAACGTCGCGGACGTCAGCCGTGTAGGCAGTGGAGGCGAACAGCCCCAGGAAGCGTTGCTCCCCGGTCACCCTCCCCTGGTCGTCGAAGGTCTTGACGCCGATGTAGTCCAGGTAGCCGGCCCGGTGCACGGTGGCCCGGGAATTGGCCTTGGTCAGCACCAGCAGCGACTGCTCGCGGGCCTTGATCCGGGCCTGCGGCGTGAGCTGCCGCGCCGACCGGGCCACCTGGTCGTGCCGCAGAACACCGAGACCGGTGCCGGTACGGGCGATCAGATGGTCCTCACCGTCGCGCTCGACCAGGTCGTACTCGCGGTACCCGATGAAGGTGAAGTGGCCTGCGGCGAGCCAGCGCAGCAGCTCGGCACTTTCGTCCGCCTCGGCCCGTGCGGGCCCGGTGGGCGGCTTCTCCAGCAGACCGTCGGCGATCCGGGCGGCCGTGGCGCGCATCTTCGGCCAGTCCTCGACCGCCACCCGCACGTCGTCGAGCACCCGGCGCAGACCGCGTTCCATCGCCAGGATCCGCTCGGGATCGGTCTCGCGGCCGACCTCAACATGGATCCACGACTCCGGCTGCGCGTCCCGCGGCAGTCGCTGACCGGAGGCACCGGCCATGCGCGACGCCGCCAGATGCGGCTCCACCCGCAACACCTCATGCATCACACCGGTCAGATCGCGGCGCACCACGAACTGCGGGTGGATCGTCATCTGGGACTCGCAGCCCAGCCGGGCGAGCTCGGCGTTCACGGAGTCGACCAGGAAAGGCATGTCCTCGACGACGATCTCGATCACCGTGTGACCGCACGACCAGCCGTGACTCTGCTCGGTGGGAGTGAATACCCGCACCAGTGCCGTGCCCTGGGCCCGTACCGCCGCCAGTTCACGATGCGAGAAGGCCGCCCCGGCCAGGTCGACCGCGGTGCGTTCACGCAGGTCGTCCAGAGCCACGTTGCGGTAGTAGCGATGCAGGAACTCGCCTGGGTCCGGTGGTTGCTTACCTGGTGGCTGCTGCGAGACCAACTCCCGTCCAGCCTCTTGGGCGCCTGCGAGCAGCGCCTCTCTGTCCCCTTCCGTCGTCGGCAGCGTCAAAGCTCCACCCGACATCACGCGGCACCCCAGATTGTGAGAGAGAACCCTTGTGCGCGGCGGGCACGCCGCAAGCGTGGCCCCCGAACCGTGACCATACCCTTGCCTCCGACGGCGACCAGCCGACAACGCGGACCGGTCGTCGCCGAACTCTTCTCGATTCGATCGGGCCATCATCTGTATGAGCCGAAAGGGTGTCATCCGTGCGCGTGACCGCTGACATGCAATTCCCCGCTGATCCCGCCAGCGTTTTCGCCATGCTCTCGGACCAGGCCTTCCAGGAGCGGAAGGTGGGAGCGGTCTCCAAAGGACCCTGGGACGTAGCAGTGCGGCAGGAGGGCGACTCGACCGTGATTGTGAGTCACCGCACACTCCCTTCCGACGTCATTCCAGAGTCCTTTCGGGCAATGGTCAGCAATCCGATCACCATCACCCAGACGGAGAAGTGGGCGCCGGCTGCTCCCGACAGCAGTCGCAGGGGCACCGTCGACGTGGAACTCAGCGGGGTCCCGGTGCGGCTCTCGGGCACGCTCGCGCTGATCCCCACGGCGGACGGCGGCTGCACCGAGCAGATCCAGGGCGATCTCAAGGCCAAGATCCCGCTGTTCGGGGCGAAGGTCGAGCGGGCGGCCGAGCCGGCCGTGCGGGCAGCGATCGACGCCGAGGGGCGCATCGGGCTGAAGTGGCTCGCCGAGCGTTCCTGAGTTCCGCCGGCGGGGGGCAGGAAACAGGGCGCGCTCAGCTTCATCGCCAGGCGCGGCAGCGAAACGAGCGAAGGGCGTCCCTGAAACACCGGGGGCGAGACGGCGCCGAGTTCTCACGGCTCGGCGTCGTCCCTGATTTTCTTGTGGTTCGGTCAGCTCAGTCGGTGATCAGGTCATCGAGCTCGCTGATGTCGTACCAGAGCAGATCGCAGGCGCCCGCTTCCTCCAGGAGAAACTGGGCGTCGTCGTCACCGGCGTCGGCTGCGGACAGCGCCGCGATCGCGGTCAGCATGACGTCTTCGGCCTCGGGCTCGTCGACGTGCAGGCTGACCACGTCGGACAGCTGCACCTCGACCTCCAGCGTCACCGACGACCGGTAGGAACCGCCGGGCCGGACCGCCCTGTCGGGTACGTCCAGAGCCAGCACGACCCGCCGGGGAGCGCGCGGGTCCTCGGCGATCATCCTCAGCGACGCCTCGGCCGCCTCACTCAGCGCCGCGAACTCCAGACTCTCGACGTCGTCGTCGGTGTACCACTCACGGATCGCCGCGGTCACGGCGTGCGCCGCGAGCGGAGCCGTGTCGGCCGCGTCCGGATTCAGCACCCCACGCTTCGCCGTCCCCGCCAGGGCGGTCAGCGTGGTCGGGACGTACACCCTCGTCATCGCTCCACTTTCGTCTCACTCGTCCGGCGGTCAGCCGGATCGTCGAGGACTCCCCGACCGGCGGGCACGGCGCTTGGCAGCACCAGCCGTCGCCGGGACGGAGCCATCAGGTTGTTGCCCGATCAGCCGCAGGTCGTCGGGGCCGGAAGCCAGAACCGTAACCGTCGTGCCGGTGTCCTGCGCAAGCTGAGCCCCTCCCAGCAGTCAGGACCAGCAGCCAGGCTCGGGGTCATGTTCCACGGCGACGGCACGGTAGCCGCTGCGCGACACCCGTTCCACGGCCGTGGCGGCTCAGCACAGGTCGAGGCCGAACAGGATCTCCAGCTCGTCGACCGTCTCCTGGTAAGAGGCGAAATGGACTCCCACCATGCCGGTCTGGGCGGCGGCGAGGATGTTCGGCCGCATGTCGTCGACGAACACGCAGGCCTCCGGCGCGAGCCCGAGTAGCTGGGCCGTGTGCAGGTAGATCTTCGGCTCGGGCTTGCGCATGCCGACCCGCCCGGAGATGACGACCTGGTCGAAGGCACCGATCCAGAGGTGCTCGGGGTAGTGCTCGCCCCAGGAGTTGGACAGCAGTGCTGTGCGCAGACCCGCTGCCCGGGCCCGGCGCAGCAGGCCGACCATGTCTTCCGAGAGCGGCTGAAGCCCTTCGAGCATGCGGGCGAGCAGACCGTCGGCAACGATCTGGATGCCGTAGCCCCGGAAACGGGCGGCCAGCACCTGCTCGAACTCGGCCGGGCCGAGCTGCCCGCGTTCGAGGGCGTGGATCGGGGAGTCCGCCTCGCCGATCAACTCCCGCATCACGGCGCCGTAGGCATCGAGTTCGATCCCCTCCAGACCGGCCCAGCGGTTGATCGCCTCGTCCAGCGGGGCGGTGAGCACACCGCCCCAGTCAACGATCAGTCCGCGCAGCTCGGTGGTCATCCTGGCATCGTAGAAGTCTGTGCCCGGCGCTTTCACGCGCTGCGTCCCCGCCAGCGTGAACGCCTCCGGGACGGGAGTGCGGCCCCCGGGTTGAACTCGTCGTTCAGAGCTGCGGCCAGAACCTCGAACGGACGGCAGGCCGGTGACGCGGGGGCATGCTCGGTGAGCGATCTGCCGTGCAGCATGGCGGCATCCAGGGCCGGCCTGTCGTCCGGTACGAGCAGGACGTCGTGCACACCGGCATATCGACGCAACGCATCGGTGATCAGCTGACCGGCGTGCGGCCCGACCGCACCGTCCCGGACCCGCGTCACCATCACCCGGACCGCCCCGGGGCCGGCCCGATCCTTCACCTCGGGCAACGCGGTGATGAGCCGCTGCAATCCGATGGGCTCGGCCGCCCCGACCGCCAGCACGACGTCGGCAGCGGCGATGGCGGACAGGGTGGCGGCGTTGCGGCGGGGAACCGTGGTGTCGAACATCAGCTCCTCGTCGGTCTCCAGACCGAATCCTGCGTCGATCACGGTCCACCGAGCCAGTTGACGAGTCTGTTCCCAGACCACGTCCAGGGCCGAGGCACGCAGCTCCGGCCAGCGCCGGGACTGCGGAAGCCCGGTCAGGACCCGCAGTCCCGGCGCGACCTGCGGCGCCAGCTCGCCCAGCCGGTTCAGGTCGAGAGCCCCTTGATTGGCCGCCCGGGTGGCAGCGGCGATCCCCGCGGACTCGTCGAGCAGGCCGAGGGCCTGGGCAACGCCCGCTCCGTGCGTGTCTGCGTCGACCAGCAACGTCGAGTGGCCGGCCAGTGCCAGCTGGGACGCCAGCGTGATCGCGACAGTGGTACGCCCCGGGGCACCGACCGGTCCCCACACCGTGACCAGCCGGCCGGGTGACCGGGGCGAGGACGCACCGACCGCAGGACCAGGCCCCGGACCCGGCGGTCTCGGCAGGGCCCCCGCAGGATCTCCCATGACCAGCCCGGCCGATGAAGATGCCTGCTGCCCAGCGGCTTCGGCGACAGCCGCCGCGACAGCCAGCGCGATCTCCTCGACCGGCGCATCCGCCGCCAGCACCGGATCGACCCCCAGCCGGGAGAGCCGTTCGGCACCCGACTGATCGCCCGCGGAGGCCAGCCCGATCACGGCCAGACCGGCCATACGCAGCCTGGTCACGGCATCCCGGTCGAGACGTTGCAGTTCGGCGGAGAGAACGACGGCATGGGCCAGCCCGGCCGCCGCCGCGGACAGCAGATCGAGGACGTCGACACAGCGGCGCACCACCGTCACCCCGACCGCGGACCGCTCCAGCCCGGTGACCAACGGCGCTTCACGATCACCGACGACGGCGGTGAGAACGGTGAGGGTCATGAGCGAGCACGCGGAGTGCCGAGCACCGGCAGGACGCTGAGCCGCGACTCGTCGGCCAGAGCCTCCAGGACGTCGGGCAGAGCGTCCTCGGCCACCAGGACCTGGAGCGAGCCGGACCGGGCGGAGTTCAGGCCCGCTCCAGGAGCCGACACCGCGAACACCTCGACGCCGTCGGCAATCTGGCGCGGCGCCTGGAACCCGCCGCGGGACTGGTCACGATGCGGGACGGCGGCCCAGATGTCGGCCCGGCCACCGGCGACCAGCCCACCCGGTGGAGGCCCGTCGAGCGGAATCGTCACCGGCCGGACGCTCAGACTGGCGGCGGATCCGATGGCCGCGACCGGAATCAGTTCCCCCTCACCGACGGTGCGTAGGAGAACAGCGCCGGCCGGCAGCGGACTGGCCGCGTCCAGATACCCGGCATCGGCGCCCTCCACCCTCACCCGAACCACCTTCAGCACCTCGGCGGTCAGTGCGGTGCCGGGCGGCAGAGCCGTGCGAGCGGCGTAGACGGCACGGGTCTGACCGGCCTCGGCCATCAGCCGGGCACCGGCCGCAATCGATCCGAACAGCAGCACCAGCCCGACGATCAGCCGAGGATCACGCCAGCCGGGCCTCCGCAGTCTCGCCGCCGCCACCGGCGCGAGTTCCGACACCGCCATGCTGGCCCCCTGTCTTCCGCTCCCCGTGAATACGCCGGCACCGAGATCATCCACTCACTGAGAGCGACCGCTCGATCACCGCGTGCGGATATCGTGACAGAAACAGGACCAAACGGAAGCAGGATCGGATGATCCTGTGGACAAAGCCGGTTTCCCGCCGACTGTGGATAACTCGCGGAGCCCATCCCGCGTCATGACAGACTGAGCCCCGAACCCGGCCGGTCCCGACGGCCGGTCACGACCGCCGCAGGAGGGCTGCGTGTCCCGCCGATTCCTTGAGCTCGCCGATGTCGCGGACGAGCTCAGCATCTCGGTCCGGCAGGCCTACACCCTGGTGCGCTCCGGCGATCTGCCGGCCATCCAGGTGGGCGGTCGCGGCCAGTGGCGCGTCGAGACGACGGTGCTGGAGGAGTACATCCAGCGCAAGTACGCGGAGACCCGTGAGATGGTGCGCAACCGCCCGGCCACCGAACTCGACTAAGCAGCAACCTTTACCGAACCATCACTGCGGCCATCGCCTGGAACGGCACCGTGCGTACCTGCCGCACCTCCACGGCCCGGCGCGCGACATCCACCGGATGCATCGCCAGGTCCAGATGATCGGCACCCACCCGGTCGATCGTGCCGTCGAGATGACCAGTAGGCCAGAAGTCGATGCCGACGGCCGCCCGGTCGGAGGCCAGGCCGCGTAGCACCGATCCCAATCGCAGGCGCCGCCCCACCGACTTCCCGCCCTCGCGCGAGAGCTGTGAGAGGCCACCGGTCGAGACCACCGCCTCGACCGGGATCAGCAGGTCCGCCGTGCGCCCTGCGGCAGCGGGTGACCGCAACAGGACCCAGTCCCGACCCACGTCGAGAAGCGTTCCGCGGCGGTTGCTTCCGTCACGCAGATCAAACGTGAGGACGACGCCGGGGTGGGCCCGGAGCCGGTCGCTGAAGGTGATCTGGTCGCGTTCGGCACGCACCAGCTCGACCAGATCGAGTTCGGCCTCCGCCCGCTCCTGCTCCTCGAACCGGGCCTCGAGGTCGTCGAAAAGCTGCTTCCAGCGCATCTTCCGAACGCTAGCGCCGCACGACGGACGGCGAGCCGAAAACGGATTTTCCGATCTGACTGGACGTACAGGATGCGGATGGCCGACACTCAAGGGGCATCAAACGTCGTCAAACGACATCGACGATGCTCAAAGGTGTCACACGTAGACCACGGGGGGTCTCCATGTCACTTGCACCTCAGCTCCTGAATATCGGCGCCCGTTCCCGCGGCGCCGCCTTACTGGCCACCGCGTTGCTCCTGGTCGGCGGCCTGGCCGCTCAGCTCAGTCGCCTCACCGTCGGTGCGTGGCACGAATTGCGTTCACCAGGGCCGGCTTCGCCGGACCAGGCATTCGGTCTGATCGCCGGCGGGGCGGCGACCGGTGTGACCGTGTGGCTGCTGATCGCGATGACCGTGAGCGTGATCGCCGCTCTGAGCACCCGAACCCGACTGGCAACACCCGTATCTCGCACCGCACGCCGAATCGCTCCGGCAGCGGTTCGCAACGCGGTTGCGGCACTGCTCGGCGTCGCGTTGATCGCCACGCCGACGGTGGCGCAGGCCGCAACCTTCCGCCCGGCCGACTTCGCCGCAGCGGCCGTGCCGCACCCGGCAACGAATCCCGGGAGAACCTCGCACCAGGCCGCCGCACACGTCGGTACTCCCGACGATAAGCCGGGAAAAGTGCTCGTGCTACGCGACTTCTCACCAGGATGGACGCCGGAACGACCACGCCCGGCCGCAACTGCTGCCGCTGTTGCCGAGAGCCAGGCAGCGATCGGGGTCGCGACCGGCACGCCCCGGCGGGTGACCGCCGATCGTGATCCTGGGCTGCACGTGGTCGTACACCGAGGCGACACGTTGTGGTCGATCACCGCACGTCATCTCGGTCCGAAGGCCACCGATACGGAAATCGCACAGGAATGGCCTCGCTGGTTCAGCGTCAATCGGCACCTGATCGGAGCCGATCCGCACCGGCTGCTGCCAGGCGAGCGCCTGCGCGTGCCGCAAGCGGCAGGTGAGGCCAGAACTCTTGCAGCGCAGAGAAGCTCGTCCGACGCCTTCCGGAAGGGGATCGAGCGATGAGCCCGCCCTCCGCCGGCACCGGTCGGCGTTCACCTCGCAACAGCGTCACCCGGCCCCGACGAAACACACTGCCGGAGTCCTTGCCTCAGCTGCGGCTCATGTCCGTTCCTCGCCACGAGCCCTTTCCCGCCGATCGGGTCTACCGGCCGGATGAGTTGCCCGAGGTTCACCCGGCACAGGGCGTTCTGCCCCTGGCGCTACCACTGACTGGCGTCTTCTCGCTTCCACCGCTCCACGATCAGATCGAAAGTTGCAACAGCGAGAACACTTTCACATCGAAGGGGATATTCGGCGAGGCCACTGACCGCGATCTCGAAGCATCCCCAGGCGCCAGCAAGGTCCCCAAGGACCCGCATCGAGGCGGCCGCGACGGTGAAACCACTGCCTCGGGTGTCCCTCTCGGAACAACCGTGGGTTTCGCCGTACCGAGATACCTGGGACCGGCCCCCACCGAAGGCGAAGACGGCACACGGGAAGGCAAAACCCTCTCCCCACAGCCCGTTCACAACCAGGCGAACAAGGCAGGCAGTGAGTTGTCCACCCACTGCGTCAATACCACATCGACCGAGCGGAGCAGCGGCCCCGAGGCCATGCTCCTGCTCCCCGAGGCCAGGCCCTGGGCAGCGGCTTTCATTCAGGCCGCCATGGAAGTCGCTCAAGGGCTACGCCCACCGACACAGCTGATCCGGTGGACCACCCCGGAGGTCCACGGAAAGCTCGTCCGCCGAGGGGAACTAACGATCCGGGCCCGACGTAACGGCGGCAACCCGGGGTCCAAGCCGCGGCTGCGCACGCTTGTCCTGTGCAGCCCGAAAACCGGGGTTCACGAGGTCAGCGCCGTGGTCGCGGAGCCACCGCGGGTCCGGGCCGTGGCCTTCCGGATGGAAGGGCTGCACGGACGCTGGCGCGTCACGGAACTTGAGATGCAGGGAAGGCTGGAGGA